>PNLG01000235.1 GCA_013822915.1 Sphingomonas sp.
GGCAAAGGAGGTCGCATGAACCGGATGATGATGGCTTCAATCGCGCTTCTGGCCGGGCTCGCGCTGGCTGGCCCCGGCGCGGCGCGCGACACCAGCATCCCCAAAGGCACGCCCGTCGGCGCGCCGCAAAGCTGCATTACGCGCCACCGCATCGCGCAAAGCCTGGTCCGCAGCGATTCGGTGATTGATTTCATCATGATCGACCGGAAAGTGTACCGCGTCACCCTGCCCCAACCGTGCGGCGATTTGGGCTTTCAGGAACGTTTTGGCTATTCGGTGTCGATCGACCAGCTATGCGCAAGCGACATCATCACCGTGCTTTACCTGAACCCCGGTGGCTTGGGTGCGCGCTGCGCGCTGGCGCCGTTTCAGCAAATCACCCTGCCCCCGCGCGAAAAGCGAACACGCTGAAACCACTGGCGCGGCCCGCAATGCTTTGCTAGGCGATCACGCCCAAGCACCCGTAGCTCAGCTGGATAGAGCGCTGCCCTCCGAAGGCAGAGGCCACAGGTTCGAATCCTGTCGGGTGCGCCAAAACATCATCGCATCAACACAGCAGCGATCGGGCGCGCGTGGTTGGCGCGATGGTGGAGCGCGCCATTCATCAGGGCCGCAGCGCGACGCCAGCAAAGTGAACAAAACTTGGTCGGGGAGAGAGGATTCGAACCTCCGGCCCCTGCCTCCCGAAGGCAGTGCTCTACCAGGCTGAGCTACTCCCCGACGGAGCCCGGTGCATGCGCAACCGGTTGAGCTTGGAGGCGGCGCTATACTGGCGCCGACGCGTGCGTGCAAGCCCGCCGCGCCTATTCGGCAAGCGCGCTCAGCATCGCGGCCATCGACGTAAATTTCTCGCGTGGCGCGCCATCGCGGGCGCGGGCGATTTCGGCTGCCTCAATCCGTTTCCAGTCGCGAAACGTTACAATGTCCACCGCGCGTGCCGACAGGATGCGGTCGAGGCCCGCCCGTCCCTCGCGCCCGCTGCCGCCGCTGACTTCGGCGCCGATGCGGTCGGCAATCGCAATGCCGTCGGGCCGGTTGGTGCCGATCGTGCCGGTCGGGCCGCGCCGTGCCCAGCCGACCGCGTAAAGCCCCTGGGCAATCCACCCCTCCGCATTGGCAAAGCGGCCCGCGCGCTCGTCATAGGGGACGCCGGGGATTGGCGGGGTGCGATACCCGATGCAGCGCACCACCATAGTGGCCGGGATGGCATAAAATTCGCCCGTGCCGCTAACCCCGCCCAGCTCGTCGAGCCGGGTGCGCTCAACGATCAGCCGCTCGGCGCGGCCATCGCCCTCGATCCGCACAGGGGCTGCAAAGAAATCAAACGCGACGGTGATCGCCTTGGGCGCCGCACTCGCAAAATCGCGCAGATGCGCAACCGATTTGCGCAGCCCCGGCTCCAGCGCGGCATCGGCGTCGGCGGGCGGCAAATCCTGCGCATCGACACTGGGTGCCGCGCGGTCGAGATGGGCAAGCTCGCCCAGTTCCTTTGGCGTCATCGCGATCTGATGCGGGCCGCGCCGACCGACGATGGTGATGTGGCCGATCGTGGCGCGGTCAAGCGCGGTCAGCGCCGCCTCGGTAATGTCCGACCCCGCAAACTCCGCGCGGGTTTTCGACAGGATGCGCGCGACATCAAGCGCGACATTGCCCATACCGATCACCGCGACGGCGGGACCAGACAGCGGGGGCGTCAGCTCTTGATAATCCGGATGGCCATTATACCAGCCGACAAAGGCGGCTGAGCCGATCACGCCCGGCAAATCCTCCCCCGCTATCCCCAGCGCCCGATCATGCGGCGCGCCGGTTGCCAGCACCACGGCGTCATAAAGCGTGTGCAGCTCCTCGACACTAATGTCGCGCCCGACGCGAACATTGCCGACAAAGCGGACATTGTCGGTCAGCGCGACCGCTTCATAACGCCGCGCCACCCCCTTGATTGACTGGTGATCGGGCGCCACGCCAAAGCGGATCAAGCCATAGGGAACCGGCAATTGGTCAATAATGTCGATTCGGACGGCATCGCCGAACAGCTTTTGACACGCTTCAGCCGTGTAATAGCCCGCTGGCCCCGAACCGATGATCGCAATGTGGCGCATGTGCCTCTCCCACTTTTGCGGACAGGCTAGCGGGCGATGCGCGCCTACTAAAGCCCTGAATGACCGCGCCGCCATTTCGTCCACAAATGCCGGGCCAGCATGAGCGGGGGCATCCGCAGGAAATGGCTGCGGATGTAAAAGGCCAGGCGCGTGGCGGGCCGTGTCGCCCGGCCCCAGCCATCGCGGGCCGTCACCCGGCGCAGAAACAGCCGGTCAGTCGCGCTAAGCGCCCTGCCCTCACCCTCGGGCCCATAAAGTGCCGCCGCCAGCCGGATCGCTCGCGCCACCGCGCCGCCCAGCCCATGGTGCGCGGCCCGCTCCGTCAATCCTTCGGTCCCGAAATCATGCACCAGGCAGTGAATGTCCCACAAATTGCGCATCCCCCCCGCCAGGTCGCCATCGGCGATCAGATGCGCAGCGGCATGGGCGATCATGTCGCACGGGTTCAGCACCCGCAGGCCATTGTTGAGCGCGAGCGACTCGGCGATCAACGCGTCCGCATCCGGCGTGATCCGCGCGGTCAGCGGCAGGATGGTGTGGTGCACGTCGATCATCCGGTCGCGCATCCGGTCGATCATCGGCGGCAGTTCATGCATCCAGCGGCGGTAGTAATCATCGTCATAGGGATCGGGCTTTACCCATTCCCAGCCAGCGGCCAGCAGCGCGTGCTCCACCGCGTCGAGCGCGCCCCGCGGCACCAGAATGTCGAGATCACCGATCGACCGCCCCACCCCTGCGCCAAGGCCCGCCGCGACATAGGCTGTCCCCTTGAGCAACACGACCGCCCCCCCCAGCGGGGCGAGCGCGCGGCGCGCCATTTCCGCTTCCCATAATGCCGCGACTCGCCCCTGTTCAGCCGACGCCCGCGCATCCGCGAAGAGGCGTGCAACCGGGGCGGGCATGGGCAAGCCATTTAGCCGGTACGCAAGCGTGCCGATCATCTGCTCTGCCCGTGCAATCGCGATCAGGCTGGTCCATCCCGCGTCGTCCAGGGCCACGGTCGTCGCCGGATCGCGCATAGCAGCCGCCAGCGCGTAGCCATCGCTCACCGCGCCGCCCATAATGCCTCCACCGCCGCCAGCGCTGCATCCGTATCGGGGTAATCGATCGCAAAAGCGGGGACGGCCTGCACCAGCCGGGTGAGCGCTGCAAAACCCACCTCGCCAAGCACTGTATAGTTGGTCGAGCTTTGCGTCAGCCGCACAAACACTTCGCCCATGCCCACCGGGCGCTGATCGGCGGCGTGGCCATAAGTCGGGAACAGCAGCAGCGCCGGTCGCGCGGGCGTATCCATCGCGGCAATCGCGCGCGCATCGGGCACCATGTGACGGATATCGCCCTTGGGAGTGCCGGCGAGCAATGGGCCATAGCGCGCTTGCGGCGCTGTGGCGGTCATCACGTCGATCGCGCGATTTTTCAGGCTGATGAGCCGGGGAAAGGCGTGGACGCGGCCATCCGCCAGATCAATCAGCGCAAATTCATCCCCCATCAACCGCCAGCCCTGTGCGGCAAGCAGCGCTGCCAGCGTCGATTTGCCCGCCCCCGATTCGCCCGTCATCAACAACGCCTGACCGTCGCGCTCAACCGCGCTCGCGTGCAGCAACAGGAACCGCCGCTGTCCCAGCGCCGTTTGCAGGTTCATTCCCATTTCCGCCGCCAGCAACCCCTGCGCCAGCGGCAACGGCGCCGCCTCTGGCAGCACATAATCGCCGCCGATCATCACCGCGGGGCGCAGGACACGCCGCCAGGGCCGTTGCGCGAACAGCCGCACGGTGAAATCGGGCACGCCGCCCTCGGGCGCTGGATAATCGCAATACAGGTCGCGCAGCTGGTCGATCGGGCTGCGCCAGTCGCTGCCGATGCGAAAGCCAATAGGGCCGATCCGCACGCGGTGGCTGTGCCTCATGCCGTGTGTACCAGCCCGGCAGCGATCAGTTCATCCAGCCGGGCCTCAAGCGCGCCGTCCGCTCCATCCTCCAAGTCGAATTCGGATGCCAATCGCGCGCGCAGCTCGGGCAATGCGAGCGGTTCAGCCAGCGCCGCCAACAGCTCTGGCGCGGGCGATGCGAGCACATGGGTGATGCCCGACGCGCGGTGATAAACCAGGGTCAGGTCATCGAGCACTACTACCCGCAACGTCGCTGCATCTGCGGCACAATACCGCATGTCAGCGGTCAGCCGCGCGGCATTTGCAGCGAGGCAAAGCAGGTAAAGCCGCTCGTCCCCGATTGGAGGCGGCGGATATATTGCATATAGGCGCGGCTGCGTTCCGCATCGACGCCGGGCAATTGTCCGCCGCTGAGCGCACGCTTCACATCCTCACCCTTGAGAGGTCCGGCAGCGGGCGGAAAGGCGCCAGTGGTGCCGCTGGGCACCACGGTGCCATCGGCTGCGATAAACTGCCCCGCACGGCCCGCGTCGGGCACCGGAATTTCGCACGCAATGACGGAGGCCGCCGTCTGCGCAAGCGCCGGACGAATGGACACAATTGCGGTAGCGCCGACTGCCCCCAGCATTAGCGCGCGGCGCCGGGTCGCGTTGATCGACGCATTCGGCGTGCCATCGGGAGGCGTATCGTCAGTCATTGCCCGCCTTTCATGACACTGAGCCCTTTCACAAACGTAAAACGCGCGCAAGCGTTTGGGCGCCGCGCCCCCTCGCCGTGT
>PNLG01000457.1 GCA_013822915.1 Sphingomonas sp.
GAGCCCAGGGATCAGCGGCTATTGCGAGCGAGTGGTTCTGCGGCGGTTCGAGCTATGCCAATTGCGACCAGCTAATTTCGCGGTTCTCTCCGATGCTGATCTAGGCATCACTTCAAAACGATGATGACCGGTATCGCAGTCACGAAGCCATTTCATGACCGTCATATCCGGCATTGCGGTTCATATGATCGAGCATCCCCGCACCTATGCCGATGGAGCGCCGCAGCTTTGAGTGGAAGCATGGCAAGAATACGCAACCTGCCTGTAGTCAGGAAGCGCTCCGCTCCTATCGAGTCGCATCCGCGCTGGGGCCAGAGTGACTTTCCAACAGCAGCGTCCAGAACCGCAACCGTTGCGGGCGGCGATTGAAAACCCACACCGCTATCAGGCGATGGGGTTCGAGAACGAGTGGGAGAGTTTTGGTCACGCCGAAACGGCTGTCCGAACCTGCGCCACGGCCATCCGGTCATTTCTTCCCAGCATATTACGCCACTGTTACGCGGGGCCAAATTTGAGGCACGTAATACGAAAATCAATCTCGGCTTGCGCCGTTAAGTATTGATTTTGCTTGGAAAAACTGGAGCGGGCGAAGGGATTCGAACCCTCGACCCCAACCTTGGCAAGGTTGTGCTCTACCCCTGAGCTACGCCCGCTCTGGCGCCGGGGCGGTGCGTGGCACAGCCCGGGTAAGGCGGCGGCTGTTAGCACCCGTTTGCGCCGCCGACAAGCCCCGGACACCGCCGACCCGCGCTTTTGCAAAAAGCCTTGGCTTCTGGTGCGCCACCACCACATAAGGGCCGCACGCCGACGCCCGCGACCGGGCGCGGTGCGACGCTATTGGGCAGGAGTGAGCATTGGCCAGTCTGGGCATGAGCGCCGCCGAACGCACCGCGGTTGATGCGTTCCGGCGCGACGTTGTCGAACCGTCGATGACGAAGTTGGTGATTATTGATTTCTGGGCCGAATGGTGTGGGCCGTGCAAGGCGCTGACCCCGGTGCTGGAAAAGGTCGCCGCCGCCTATGCCGACAAGGGGGTGGTGCTCGCCAAGATCGACACCGACAAGAATCAGTTCATCGCGACCCAGTTTCAGATCCGCTCCATCCCGACCGTCTATGCGATGTTTCAGGGCCAGCTGGTCGCCGACTTGACCAGCGCGCGCACCGAATCGGCGCTACGTACGATGATCGACCAGATTTTGCGCCAGCTTCCGATCCAGGCCGACGACGCTGCGCCAGAGGCTGAGGTTGAGCCGTTGATCGCGATGGCCGAGCAAGTGCTCGACGACGGGGATGCCGCGCGGGCGCTGTCGATTTTTGACCAGATCGCCGAAATGGCCCCCGAACACCCGGCAGTGCTCGCCGGGCGGGTGCGCGCGTTGGTGGCCGCTGGCGATGCAGACGCCGCGCAGGCCGCGATCGACGCCCTCCCCGAAGCAGTCGCCAAGGCCCCCGAAATCGCCCGCGCGCAGGCGACGCTGGCGCTGGCGCGCGAGGCAAAGCCGGTCGATGACCTTGCCGCACTCGCCGCCGAAGTCGCCACCGCGCCCGCTGATATGGAAGCCCGCTACCGGCTGGCGGGCGGACAGATGGCCGCGAACCAGCATCAGGCGGCGGCAGACACTTTGCTCGCAATGATTGCCGATGATCGCGACTGGAACGAGGCAGCCGCGCGGCAGTTGTTGCTCAAACTGTTCGAGGTCGTCGGGTTGCAAGACCCCTGGGTTGCGGCGCAGCGCCGCCGCCTGTCGGCAATCCTGTTCGGATGAGCGAGGCCCGCGCCCTGACGCGCTTGTCGATCTTTCCGCTGGCCGGGGCATTGCTGTTTCCGCGCATGCACTTGCCGCTGCATCTGTTTGAGCCGCGTTACCGCGCGATGATGAGCGATGCGCTGGCGCGTGACCGGCGCATCGGCATGGTGCAGCCGCGCGGCGACGGCGCCCGCCCGCCATTGTTCCAGATCGGCTGTGTCGGCAAAATCGCGCAATTCGAAGCACTCGACGATGGGCGGTATAATGTGGTGCTGGAGGGGCTGTCGCTGTTTCGGATTGTGCGCGAACTCGATGTGACAACCCCGTTTCGTCAGGTCGAGGCGGAGATCATCCCGACCAGCGTCGAGCCCGAGATCCTGTCGAGCGTGAGCCGGGCCTCGCTCGAGGCGGAATCGCGGCGCTTTGCCGACCTTCAGGGCTATGCGGTGGATTGGGATTCGGTCGCGCGGCTCGACGACGAATCGCTGGTCAATGGCGTGGCCCAGATTGCGCCATTCGACGTGGCGGCCAAGCAGGCGCTGCTCGAATCGCCGGACTTGGAGGATCGCGCCGAAATGCTGGTGCAGTTGATGCAGTTTTTCGGCCGCCATGACGGCGAAGATTCAGTGACGTTGCAGTGAGCGCACCCGTTGGCATCGACCCGTGGCTGCTCGAACGGCTGGTCTGCCCGGCAACGCGCACGCCGCTGCGCTATGATGCGGCGGCAGGGGAATTGATCAGCGATGCGGCGGGCCTCGCCTATCCCGTGCGCGACGGTGTGCCGGTGATGCTGATCGAGGAAGCGCGGCGATTAAGCGGGGAAACCCTGTAGCAATCGGGGCAAATCGCCCGATTCACCCCGCGCCTCCGCCATGAAGCGCGCTTTCAGCGGGGGCAAAGCCTGCACCGCGCTCAGCCCAAAGCGGCGCACCGCGCTTGCCGCCTTGCCCGGCACCGAAAACAGCCGATTGAGCGTATCGGTCGCGACCGCCACCGACAGCGTGTCAAACCCGCGCCACCGCTCATAACGGCTGAGCAGCGCGGGGTCGCCCAGATCAAGGCCCAGCCGCCTCCCCTCAACCAGCACCTGGGTCAGCGTTGCGACATCGCGCAGGCCAAGGTTCAACCCCTGACCCGCAATCGGGTGGATACCGTGCCCCGCATCGCCCACCAGCGCCAGCCGTTCGGCGGTGATCCGCGCGGCATGGTGAAAGCCGAGCGGATAGGTGGAGCGCGGCGCGAGATTGCTCAGCTCCCCCAAAAAGCCGCCCATCCCGCGCGCAGCCTCCGCCAGAAAGCCGCGATCCGACAGTTTCAGCATCCCGGCCGCGTCGCGCGCGCTCACGGTCCACACCAGCGCCGAGCGGTGCCGCCCCTCGACATCGTTCAGCGGCAGGATGGCAAACGGCCCGGCGGGATAAAAAATCTCGAACGCGCAATTATCATGGGGGCGTTCATGGTCGAACGCGGTGATGATCGCATTGTGATGATAGGACCAGCGCGCGATCTTGATCCCCGCGGCCTCACGCGTCGGCGAATTGCGCCCCTCCGCCGCGATCAGCAGCGGTGCGGCGACGCTCGTGCCATCGCTGAGCACCGCCGTCACCCCGGTTGGGCAACGGTCGACCGTGGTGGCGCGAGTGCGCATCCGCAGGTCGATGCCCGCCGCTGCCTGTGCCGCGTCGTTAAGCGCAATCCGCAAACTGCGGTTCTCATACATCACGCCGAGCGCGCCATCATCCGCGCCGGGGGCAAAATCGAGCGCGCCAGGCGCCAGCCCGTCGCTGACCCGGATCGACGCAATCGGACAGCCCATTCCCGCCAGCCGATCGCCCAACCCGATCGCGGCCAGCATCCGCCCGCTCGCGCTGGCAATTGCCGACGCCCGGCCATCAAAACCCGGCGCCAGCGTGACACCTGGGTCTGCAGGATCAACAACAATGCTGGTCAGGCCGTGCGCGTCGAGCGCCAGCGCCAGCGTGGAGCCCACCAGACCGCCGCCAAGGATGATCACATCAGCTTTTTCCATGTCCGCTGCTTTAGGACGATGCGCCGCCAATGCCAACGCCTGCTTGACGCGCGACTCGCCAGGCGCGAATGATGGCGGCTGCGAACATCCAGTGTATTTTTGGGGAACGAACATGGCGAGCGCGCATCCGCCGCTTTGGCGTCAAACCGTCCAACATGGGGCACGGCGCAGCGGCGCGTTGATCGCCGCCATGGCGATTACCGGGGTCGCGATCAGCACTGGGCTGGCGCTGGCAAGCTATCAACCGGGCGATCCGTCACTGTCCACGGCTGCTGGCGGTCCGGTGGGCAATATGCTGGGCCGTCCCGGCGCGATGATTGCCGATGCGTTGCTCGCGCTGCTTGGCTGGCCAGTCACGCTGACCGTGCCATTTGCACTCTTGTTCGCAAGCCGGCTGTGGCGCGACCGGCCGGTCGGCGCATGGCGCCGGATGAGCGCCAAGGTGCTGATCGGCATCCTCCTGATCGCGACCGGCTTTTCGCTGGTCGATAGCGGCGCGGTCAGCACGTTGCCCGCGGGCTATGGCGGGGCGCTGGCGCTGGGGATTGCGGCGGCGTTGCAGACCGCAATCGGCCAGATCGGCGATCCGGTCGCGATCCTGTGGACCGGGCGCGTCCTGGCCGGGGTGGCGATGCTGGGCGGGGTGATGGTCTATGCCCTCGGCTTTGAAATTGAACCCGGCGGACGTAAGTGGTCGCTGGGCTGGCCGCGCGGCGCGACCGCCGCCACCACTGAACGCGACGTCACCGAGGACGAGGCTGCGCCGCATCGGCCCGAGCCTGCCCCGCGGCCGATCGCGGTCAGCGACCCACGCCCCGCGCCCGTCATTACCGATCGCCCCGCCAAACCGGCCACCACTCCGGCAAAGCCGCCGCGCCAGACCTCGTTCGATCTCGGCGATACCAGTGCCTTGCCGCCGGTTGATCTGCTCAAACCCGCGCCGCCCACCCCC
>PNLG01000298.1 GCA_013822915.1 Sphingomonas sp.
TGAACGGGGCGGTGCCGGGAAGCTGCTCGGTGGTCGGCTCAGCGGGCTTTAGCGGCTGTGTGCAGCAGATGATCCAGAATTGGTCGGCGGAACGGCGGCAGGCAAAGAAGGATGCGGTGGGCGAGCGCTGACCGGCGGCAGCGGTTGATTACTGGCCGAACCCGGCGCCGCTCGCCCGCGCAATTGCCTCGCGTGCGGCGGCGAGCAGCGCCCCCGCCTTTGCCTCGCATTCGCGGTGTTCATACGCCGGGTCGCTGTCGGCGACGATGCCGGCGCCGGCCTGGACGTGCATCATGCCGTCTTTCACCACCGCCGTGCGCAACACGATGCACGAATCCATCGATCCGTCGGGTGAGAAATAGCCGACGCCACCGGCATAGGCACCGCGCGCCTCGCCCTCAAGCTCGGCGATGATCTCGCACGCGCGCACCTTTGGCGCGCCGCTGACCGTGCCGGCGGGAAACCCTGCGAACAAGGCGTCGATCGCGTCGGCGCGCGGATCGAGCCGGGCGGTGACGTTTGAGACGATGTGCATGACATGGCTGTAAAATTCGACGCCATAGCTCTCGGTCACCCGCACCGAACCCGCCGTCGCGACGCGCCCGGCGTCATTGCGGCCAAGGTCGAGCAGCATCAGATGCTCGGCACGTTCCTTGGGATCGGCGAGCAGGCTGGCGCGGTTGGTTGCATCCTCTGCTGCCGTGCGGCCGCGCGGGCGCGTTCCCGCAATCGGGCGGATGGTAATCTCGCCGTCGCGCACCCGCACCAGGATTTCGGGGCTCGATCCGGTGAGAGCGAAACCGGGCAGGTCGAGATGATAGAGAAAGGGCGATGGATTGACCCGCCGCAGCGAGCGGTAAAGCTCGATCGGGGGGAGCGTGAAAGGCGCCGTGAACCGCTGCGCGAGCACGACCTGAAAGATATCACCCGCGACGATATAGTCCTTGGCCGCGGCCACCATTTCGCCATAGCGCCCCTCAGCCAGCACCGGCGTGAGTGCGATGTCGGCGGGGGCGGCGCGCGTCGGCGGCGGCAGCGGGGTGCTGGCGAGCCGGGCGGCGGTGCCCGCGATCCGGTCGGCAGCATCGGCGATCGTGCGCTCCGCATCGGCATCCCCCGGCCAGACGGGGGAAACAATGAACAGCGCATCGGCCAGCCGGTCAAAGATCAGGATCACCGTCGGCCGCACGAACATCATATCGGGTAGGCCAAGTCCCGGCCCGGCGGCGCGCGGCAAGCGCTCGACCAACCCGATTGTCTCATAGCCGAAATAGCCGACGAGACAGGCCATTGCGCGCGGCAATTCGGGCGGGACATCCATGATGCAATCCGCAACCAGCGCACGCAGCGCAGCGAGCGTTGCGTCTGGGCAGGGGCTGAACGCTGCCGGGTCGTTCAGCCAGTGGCGGTTGATCTCTGCTGCGTCCCCCGCTGCCCGAAACAGCAGATCAGGCGCGAGGCCGATGAGGCTGTGACGACCGCGGGTTGCGCCCCCCTCGACCGATTCGAGCAGAAAATCGCCGCGCCCCGGCTCAATCAGTTTAAGGGCGGCTGCCACCGGCGTTTCGGTGTCGGCGCTCTGGCGGTGCCAGATGAGGGCAGGGCGCCCGGCGACGAGCGCGGCGCGCGCTGCATCAATCCCCTCGGCCATGGCGGTCAGGGCGCTTCGCCGGTTGTGCCCAACAGGTCGCGGCGCACTTTGGCAATGACGTCGTCGTTGCGCTTGACGCCGATTTCCTGACGCAGCGCGGCGATGAACTGCCGCACATATTCGCTGCCAAGCACGCGAGCGAGGTCGTTTTGCTGCGCGCGCACGACTTCGGGTCGCCCGCGCGCATCGCCATGGTCGATCGCGTCGAGATAGACGATCAACCAACCAGCGGCATTGGGCGCTTCCAACAGCTTCGCGGTCTTGGGCGCCATGGTGAACATCAGCGCGAGCGGCGGCGGTGCATTTTGCGCGGCCGCCTGAAGCTGGGCGCGGCTGGCGGATGCGGGCTCGACCGCGGGCAGAGTCAGCTTGGTTGCCTTCAGCGCGTCGGCAAGCGACGTGCCGCCCTTCACCTTGCGGACGACATCGGCGGCGACAACGCGGGCGGCGCGGCGGGCGCGATCGATTGTGAAATCACGGGCGAGGGCAGGCGTCAACTCGGCTAGCGGCGGGGTGGCGGCGGCGACGATCCGGTCGAGCGCGACCACGGCAAAGCTGCCATCGTTGCCGGTGGCAACGATTTGCGGCGCATCATCTGCCTCCATCGCAAACGCGGCTTTTAGAAGCGGGGCAAGCGCCGGATCGGCTGCTGCCTCGGGCTTGGCGGGGTCGCGGCCATCGGCGAGCAGCGCAGCGGAAGTGAGGGGCGCCAGCTTGTTAGCGCTGACGATATCGGCGAAGTCGGCATCCTTGGCAATGGCATCGTCGATCTTGCCCGACAGGTCGCTCAGGCGGCGATTGATGTTTGCGGTGGTCAAATCGCGAGTCAGATCGGCGCGCGCCTGATCGAGCGTCCTGGCGGCAATGACGTCGATCGCATCGACATGCGCGACCGTCCAGCCAAGCGGCGCCTTGATCGGGCCGATGGTCGCGCCCTTGCCGGCGGCGAAAGCGGCATTGCCGAGCGCCGCACCGTTCGCATCGGTATAGGCTTTGCGCTCGGTGCCCGGAAGCCGCGCCGCTTCCAGCCCGACCGCCTTGGCAGCAGCCGCGATGTCGGCGCCACCCTTGACCTTGGCCGCAAGCGCCTTGGCTGCCGTTTCGCTGGCGAGGATGACTTGCGAGATGGTGCGTTTTTCGGTCGCGACAAAACGCGCCGATTGCTGGCGATAGGCGGTGGCGATTTCCGCTTCGCTTGGCGTGGCGATCGATCTTACGGTGTCGGCGGAGACGAGCGCATAGCGGATGACGCGCCGTTCGGGCACAGTATAGCGCGCGCGGTTGCTGGCGAAATAGGATTTGAGTTCAGCCGCCGTCGGTTGAACGCCCGCCCCCACCGCGCGGGTGGGGATGAAGGCGACCAGCCCGCGCCGCCTTTCCAGCAGCAAATCGGCATAGGGCTGAGCGAGCCGCATCGGCACTTGCCCCGCGCCCGTGGTGGGCGCGGTCAATTGCTCCACGAGCGTGCTGCGCGCAATGTCGCGGCGGATCGTGGCATCGGTCAATTGGCGCTGGGCGAGCAATTGCTCATATACTTTTTGATCGAATTTCCCGTCGATCGACTGCAACGCCGGGATTGCGGCCAATTGCGCATCAATCGCCTGTTTGGAGACGACCATGCCGCGCCGTGCGGCAAATTGCTCGATTACCAACCCGTCGATCAGGCGATTGACCGTCCCGTCAAAGCCGCCGCCCTCGATATATTGCTGAACGGTCAGCGTGGGTTGCTGTGCGCGAAAATTGTCGACATCGGCATTGACGCGACGGGTAAGTTCGCCTGCGCTGATCGTTGTGTTGCCGACCCGCGCAATCGCGCCGCCTTCATTGGCACTGTTGCCGAGCCCCGCGCTCGCGCCGGTGATGTCGCTAAGCGCAAACAGAACAACGGTCAGCGCGATCGCGACCAGTGTGACCAAAACGCCAACCCGCGAGTTGATCAATCGACGGAAAAAACTGAGCATGCGAACTTTCTGACTTGAAGCGTTGGCGACCGCTTTAGGGAGCGGCGGGGCAGGCATCAAGCTTGTGCGCGTGCTCAGAGGTGATATCCGCCGGTGCGACCGACAAAGGGTGGGATTGAACATGCGCAAACTGATCGCGGGCAATTGGAAAATGAACGGCTCGCTGGCCGCGCTCGACGAGGCAGACGCGATCGCCGTCGCAGCGGTGGCGCACCCGGCGGTCGATGTGGCGCTGGCGCTGCCCGCGACGTTGATTGCGGCCGCTGCTGCGCGGTCGCCAGGGCTGGCTATCGGCGCGCAGGATATCCACGCAAGCGATAGCGGGGCGCATACCGGCTGCCTCTCCGCCGCGATGGTGCGCGAAGCGGGCGCGCGCTTCACGCTGGTCGGGCATAGCGAACGGCGCGGCGATCAGGGGGAGAGTAATCAGGACGTCTGGGCCAAGACAGTTGCCGCGCGTCGCCACGGTCTGGGCGTAATCCTGTGCGTGGGCGAGACGGCGGACGAACGCGACGCCGGGCGGGCAGCGCGCGTGGTGCAGGCGCAGATCGAGCAGGGCCTGCCCGATGACGCCGATGGTGATTGGCTGACGCTGGCTTATGAGCCGCGCTGGGCGATCGGGACGGGCCGCACGCCGTCAGTGCCCGAAATCGAGCAGATTCATGCGGTTGCTCGCGCGAAATTGCGGGCGCTGCTGGGCGATCGGGGCGGGGCGGTCCGCATTCTTTATGGTGGTTCGGTCACGGGCGCGAATGCCGGCGAGATTCTGGGCATTGCGGATGTCGACGGCGCGCTGGTCGGTGGCGCCAGCCTGACCGCGGCGAAGTTTGCGCCGATCGTGGTGGCTGGTGCTGCGACAGCGCACTGACCGTCGCAGCATCCACCGAGCGCGGTCAACCGTCGAGCGTTGCGGCAAAGTCGCGAATCGCCGCCGCGATCTGATCGGCGCTGTCTTCCTGAAGGAAATGGAGGCCGGGCACGGTGACCTCGCGCTGATTGTTCCAGCCTCGGCAATACTCACGCGCCGGACCGACCAGGATCGAGCCCGGATCGGCATTGATGAACAGTTTCGGTGTCGCGCTGGTGCGATGAAACTCGCCATAGGTCTGCGCCTT
>PNLG01000244.1 GCA_013822915.1 Sphingomonas sp.
TCCCCGTCGCACCAGCCGCACGCTGATCTTGGTGCCGGGCTTGCCCCGCAACTGCGCAATCGCTTCGTCAAGCGTCAGGCCATAGAGCAGCTTCCCGTCGATATGGGTGATGTAATCGCCCGATTTGATTCCGGCGCGATAGGCGGGCGTGTCCTCTTGCGGGGCAATGACTTTAACCGCACCGTCCTCCGACGCTACCGAAAGGCCGAGCCCGCCGTAATTCCCCTCAGTCTGGATACGTAAATTCTCGTAATCCGCGCCTTCTTCATAGGAGCTGTGGGGATCAAGCGCGGCGAGCATCCCCTGAATAGCGCCCTTGACCAGCACTTTATTGTCAACATTGTCGACATATTGCGCCTTGACGATATTAAACACATCCATGAACCGATCGAGTTCGCGGTAACTGTCAGAATCGACTTGCGCGAGCGCCGCCGTCGTCACCGGTACCATGGCGAGCGCTGTGGCAAGCGCGGTTGCCTGAACAAAGGGGCGAAACGTCAAACGGGGCATCAGCGCGGCACTTTCCTGAAGGACAATCGCCCCAATGTAGCGGGAAATCGCCCCCGTTCAACGCGCTTCAACCGAGCAGGCGCATCATGTCGATCGCGCGGTCGCGGCGGCGCAGCTCGACGGTGACAGTCGGCGCATCGCCACCGCCTGCCCTGCCGATCGGGCTGCCCTGCGCCACCGTGTCGCCAACCGCCACCGATGCACTGGCCAGACCCGCGATCAGCGAGGTCCACCCCCCGCCATGATCGAGGATCACGACCACGCCATACCCCCGAAACATGCGCGCAAACAGCACCCGGCCCGCCGCAGGCGCAACCGCCTGCGCGTCCGCCGCCGTTTCGATGGTCAGCCCGCGCGAGCGCACGCCCGTGCCCGACTCCTCGCCCAACCCGACGATCAGCTTGCCCGCCACCGGCAGGCGGTAAGGGGGCGCCGCCGCCGACCAGCCCGCAACCACGGCGGGCGGCGAGCTCTCGCCGGGCTTTAACGGGCGCGGCAATGGCGCGGGCAGGCTTTCCAGATCGGCGCGAACGGCCGCTGCATCACTCGCCCGGCTCATCAGATCGACCAGATCGCGCGCCTGTTCGCCCAGCGCAATCGCCCGGTCGCTTTCAAACAGGGCACCACGCCCGAGATCGCGCGATTTCAGCCGGTGCGTCGCCTCCAGCCGGGCAAGCGCCAGCCGCTGCGCGTCGAGCGCCGCCCGGCCATCGGCAAGGCTTTGCACGGCCACGCGCTGCCCCGCCTCCAGCCGCCGGGTGCGGTCCAGCTGATCGCGCAGGGTCGCGGTGCGTGCCCGCACCACCGGGCTGACCGTTGCCAGCACCGCGCGCACATGCACCAGATCGCTCACCGAGCCGGGCTGCACCAGGCTGATCGCCGCTGGCCGCCGCGCGAGCGATTGCAGCGCCGCGATCAGCCGGGCAATCGGTTGCTGCTGCTGCGCCAGCCGCGCGCGCTGATCGCTAAGCTGCGCGCGGACCAGCGCGATCCGGGCTTGCGCGGCGGCGATGTCGGCCTCCGCCCGCTGGATGCGGGCCGCGACCGCTGCTTCCTGCTGCTCGGCCTTGCGCGCTTCATTGCGTTCGGCGGCGGCGGCGGCGTCAAGCTGTTCGGCGCGGGCCTGCGCCTGTGCGGCGAGTTGCTTGGCCGCGCTCAGCCGCGCACGGTCATCCGCCGCAATCAGTGGAGCCGCCGCCAGTATCAGCGCCGCCGCGCCGCTCGCCATCCAGAACCGCCGCTTCCAAGCCATGCGGCCTATCCTTCGCGGTGATAGGGATGATTGGCAAGGATGCTCGTCGCCCGGTAAAGCTGTTCGGCTAGCATCGCCCGCGCGAGCATATGGGGCCAGGTCGCGCGCCCGAACGATAACAGCATGTCGGCCCGCGCCCGGTCCGCATCGTCAAAACCATCGGCCGCGCCGATCATGAACCGCGCCTCGCGCACGCCATCGTCGCGCCACCGCCCCAGCCGGTCCGCCAGCGCCATTGACGGCATCACCTCGCCGCGTTCGTCGAGCAACACGATCCGCGTCTGCCCCTCCACCAGCGGTGCCTTGCCGCCGGTATCGGGCAATTCGGTGATCCGCACCGGCCAGCTCAGCCGCTTGACGTATCGGTCGACCAGCTCGCCCTCCGCCGAACGGCCAATCCGCCCGCGCGCAACGATATGGAGCAGCAATGCGTCAGTGCTGGCTGGCGTCGGGGACCGCAACCGGCGCGTCGCCAAACGCCCACATCCGCTCCAGATTGTAAAAGCTGCGCACTTCGGGACGGAACAGGTGGACGATCACATCGCCTGCATCGATCAACACCCAATCGGCCGTTGCCAGCCCCTCCACGCGCACCGTCCGGCCGAATTCGGTCTTGATCTTTTCGGTGAGCTTCGACGCCATCGACGCGACCTGACGGGTCGAACGGCCGCTGGCGATCACCATATGATCGGCGATGCTCGATTTGCCCGCCAGCGGGATCGAGACGGCGTCAACCGCCTGATCATCGTCGAGCGCGGTCAGGACGAGCTGGTGAAGCGCCTCAACGCTGTCGGCGTCGGGCGAACGATAGGCTTGCGGGGATGAGGCCAAGGGAACTCCTAAGATAAAGGCGGGACATGCGGCCCGCCAGGGGTTTGGGGGGACGAATTGTGTTTAGTGTCGTGGGTCGGGTCGGCCCAGCCCGGATTAAGGGCACGCAGCCGGGTCGCCGACGTCTCATCAGGGCGAAAGCGCAACAGCACCAGGGCCGGCAAACTCCACCGCGTCCAATCCTGAGCATGGTAAGCGGGGTGGACGAACCGCCGCAACCAACCCATCGCGGGAGCCGCGCGGGCAGCCGCATCATAGCCCGGCCGCGCGATCACCGCAATCGGAACCTGCTGCGAAATCCGCCGCCAGCCGCGCCAATGGTGGAACTGGGCGAGATTATCGGCACCCATCAGCCAGATGAACTGCTTGCGCGTGTAAAGATGCGTTAGCTTGTCGATGGTATCGACGGTGTAGCGCGTGCCCAGCCGACATTCGATGTCGGTCACCCGAATGGGGGCGTGCCGCGCCATCCGCCGCGCGGACGCCATCCGCACGTTGAGCGGCGCCATGTCGGACACCCCATCCTTCAGCGGGTTACCGGGCGACACCAGCCACCACACTTCATCCAGATCGAGCGCGACAAACGCCGCCATGCTGATCGATCGGTGCCCGCGGTGCGCCGGATTGAACGAGCCGCCGAGAATGCCGATGCGCTTCACCGTCGGCCCGCTGCGCGCTGTCCGGCGCTCAACCGCGCACCTGCCCCGCGCCGCGCCCGATCCATTTATAGCTTGTCAGCCCCTCCAGCGCGACGGGCCCCCGCGCGTGGAGCCGCCCGGTCGCGATGCCAATTTCGGCGCCCAGCCCGAACTCGCCGCCATCCGCAAATTGGGTCGAGGCATTCCACAACACAATCGCACTGTCGACTTGCGCCAGGAAGCGCTCCGCGACCGCCGCATCGCTTGCAACAATCGCATCGGTGTGATGCGACCCATGCGCGGCGATATGCGCCAGCGCCCCCGCGACGCCATCGACCAATGCGACCGACGCGATCGCGTCGAGATATTCGGTGTCCCAATCCTGCGCCGTCGCCGCCCCAATCGCCGGCACCAGCGCCCGCGCGCCCGCATCGCCGCGCACGTCGCACCCGCTCGCCACTAGAGCTGCGATCAGTGCCGCCGCATGCGGCCAGGCGCGGTCGATCAGCAGCGTCTCCATCGCGCCACAAATGCCGGTGCGACGCATCTTTGCATCGACGACGATCGCCGTCGCCATCGCCGGGTCGGCGGACGCATCGACATAGACATGGTTGATCCCGTCGAGATGCGCGAGCACGGGCACCCGCGCCTCTGCCTGCACCCGCGCGACCAGGCTCTTGCCCCCGCGCGGGACAATCATGTCAATCGCCCCCGCCGCGGTCAGCATCGCGCCCACCAACGCGCGGTCGGTGGAGGCGATCCGCTGAACCGCGTCGCCCGACACGCCCGCCGCCGTCAACCCGGCCACAAAGGCGGCATGGATCGCCGCATTGCTCGCCGCGGCCTCGCTCCCCCCGCGCAGAATGGCGGCATTGCCCGACATCACGCACAGCGCGGCAGCATCCGCCGTCACGTTGGGGCGGCTTTCATAGATGATGCCGATGACGCCAATCGGCACGCGCACGCGGGCAAGCGCGATCCCGCTAGGGGCAGTCCGCTGGTCAATCACTTGGCCGACGGGATCATCGAGCGCCGCGACGGCCGCGACCCCCGCCGCCATTGCCGCCACCCGCGCCGGGTCCAGCCGCAGCCGGTCGAGCATCGCCCCCGACAGCCCTTGCGCGGTGGCGCGGTCCATATCCTGCGCATTGGCGGCAAGGATCATCGCCTCTGCATCGCGGATCGCAGCAGCAGCAGCACGCACCCCCGCGGCCTTGGTCGCGGTGGGCAATTGCGCCAGCACGCTACTGGCCGTCCGCGCGGCCGCCGCGATTGCCGCAATCTGATCTTGAGGTGAAAGCTGCTTGGTCATTCGCTCGGTGCTATCACGCCCCGGGCGCGTCGCCAACGCAACCCTTATCCCTTGCACGGATAGCGTTTGGTCATGAACGCGGCAAAGGCGGTGTTGACGCTGACCTTGCGCGTGGCGGCCGGCAACGAGCGGAATTCGTTGATGATGTCGTCGCTGCCAATCTTGGCAGTGCCC
>PNLG01000057.1 GCA_013822915.1 Sphingomonas sp.
CTGCGCGCCGCCCCCGAAATGGGGCCGCCAATGGACGACGCCAGCGGCCCGCGCACCGCGGCCGGCGGGTTCAACTATTGGGCGGGCAAGATCGGCAATGCGCAGATCGGACCCATTTACCTCGGCTGGCTCGGCACGATTTCGCTGGTGTTTGGGCTGATCGCGTTTGAGATTATCGGGCTCAACATGTGGGCGTCGGTTAATTGGAGCCCGGTCGAATTCGTTCGTCAGCTCCCCTGGCTCGCGCTGGAGCCGCCGGGGCCGCAATATGGCCTGCGGGTGTTGCCGCCGCTGGCCGAGGGCGGCTGGTGGCTGATCGCGGGGTTCTTCTTCACCGCCTCGGTCATCCTGTGGTGGGCACGCACCTATCGCCGCGCGGTGACGCTCGGCATGGGCACGCACATCTCATGGGCATTTGCGTCCGCCATCTGGTTGATGCTGGTGCTCGGCTTTATCCGCCCGGTGCTGATGGGAAGCTGGTCCGAAGCGGTGCCGTTCGGGATTTTCCCGCACCTTGATTGGACGGCGGCGTTTTCGATCCGTTACGGCAATTTATTCTACAATCCGTTCCACGCGCTTTCGATTGTGTTCCTTTACGGATCGACTTTGTTGTTCGCGATGCACGGGGGCACTATCCTTGCGGTCGGACGTTATGGCGGCGAGCGCGAGATCGAGCAGATCACCGATCGCGGCACAGCCTCCGAACGTGCAGCGCTGTTCTGGCGCTGGACGATGGGGTTCAACGCCACGATGGAATCGATCCACCGCTGGGCGTGGTGGTTTGCGGTGCTGACCACGCTGACGGGTGGCATTGGCATCCTGCTGACCGGCACCGTGGTCGACAATTGGTATCTATGGGCACAGCAGCACGGCTATGCGCCGAGCTATCCTTCGACGGGCGTGGTTGATCCTGCCACTTTGCCGGGAGCACCGAAATGAGCGGTTCTTCGTATATCCTCCGCGCCGTGATCATCGGCGGCACCGCGATCACGCTTGCGGGTTGCGAGCTTGGTCCCAAAAAGATCGAGCAGACGGGTTTTCGCGGCACTGGCGGCGCGCAGATCACCGCTGCCAACCGGCTGGTCGCGCAGCCAATCCCGGCGCCGCCGTTTGAACTTCCCGCCGATGGTGGGCCGACGGCGGGCGAAACCTATCAGAATGTGCCGGTGCTGAAGAACATCAGCACCGAGCGGTTCAACTATCTGATGGCAGCGATGAACACCTGGATCGCCCCGACCGAGGGCGATCCGAACAAGGTTGGCTGCAATTATTGCCATAACCCCGAAAACATGGCGTCGGACGAAAAATATACCAAGGTCGTCGCGCGCCGCATGTTGCAGATGACGCAGAACATCAACGCCAATTGGTCTGGCCATGTGCAGGGCACCGGGGTTACCTGCTGGACCTGCCACCGCGGCAATGCAGTGCCCAAGTTCAAATGGGCGACCGTCGATGGCGCACCGACGGGCCGGTTGATGGGCAACAAGTCCGGCCAGAATACCGCCGTTCCCGCGACTGCCTTTGCCTCGCTCCCCTATGATGCGTTCACGCCCTATCTGCTGAACGCGCAGAATATTCGCGTCCAAGCGGCAGTGCCACTGCCCGGTGGCGCGCCGGGGGTGTCGATCAGGAATACCGAGCAAACCTATTCGCTGATGAATCACATGTCGTCGGCGCTGAACGTCAATTGCACCTTCTGCCACAACACGGACTCGTTCAGCAGCTGGTCGAACAGCCGCCCGCAGCGTGCCGTTGCCTGGTATGGCATTCGCATGGTCCGCGATACCAACGCGGCCTATATCAATCCGCTGGCGTCGGTATTCCCCGACAATCGCAAGGGGCCGCATGGCGATCCGTATAAGGTCAATTGCTCCACCTGCCATCAGGGGTTGAGCAAGCCGCTGGGCGGGGTCAGCATGTTGAAGGACTATCCGATGCTGGCCGGCGCAGTTGTCGCCGCCGCGCCTGCTGCGCCTGTCGTGCCCGGTGCTGAACCTCAGAAGGCGAAGCCAGCCGCCGCTGCGCCTGAGCCTGCGGCATCGACGCCGGTTGGCACCAAATAACCGGCCGCTCGGTCGATGTCTGAGGGGCGGCGATGACTCTTTTTGAGGCCATCGTCGCCCTTCATGTGGTCGCGGGCACCACCGGGCTGATCGCGTTTTGGGTGCCGGTGGCAACGCGCAAGGGCGGGGCGGCGCATCGCCGCTATGGCAGCATCGGCGCGCGCGCGCTGATGATTGCGGGCGCGCTTGCCATCGCGATGGCGCTGCTGTCGCTTTATGGCCCGGAACAGCGTCTGCCGATGATCAAGGACCGGGCGCTGTTTGCCGGACTGTTTGGCTGGATGATGCTGTATCTGGGCCTGTTGACGATCGGTTTTGCCGATTACGGGCTGGCGGTTGCGCGCTATCGGTCGAGCCGTCGCGCGTTGCGCGGGGTGCGGCATCAGGGGGTATTCGCCGCCGTCATGGCGTCGGCGCTAAGGTGCGGTGCAACGGGTTGGGCGCTGGGGCAACCGCTGATGATGCTGGTCGCGGCGATTGGCATGATCGCGCTGGCGACGCAGCTCTATTACATCTGGGCGCCGACAGTCGCGCCGCGCGGCTATGTGCAGCAACATTTCCGCGCGCTGCTGGGGATGGGGATTTCGGCCTATACCGCGTTTCTGTCGGTCGGGCTGATCCGGCTGGTGCCTGACCATGTGTTCAACCCGTTGATCTGGGCCGTGCCAAGCATTGTGGGCGTCACGCTGATCATCGTGTTTACGTTACGCACCGCCCCGCCGCGCAAGGTCAGCGCCGCGCCCGGTCGCTGAGTATCCGCATCGCCGCCAGCCGCCCTGACAAGCTCGCCATCGGCAGCCCGGCGCCGGGATGCACACCGCCGCCCGCCAGATAAAGCCCCGGCAGCTTGCTTGCCGCCCCCGGTCGCTGAAACGGGGTGCGCCAGCCATGCGCGGCAAGACCATAGAGCGCGCCGCCGGTTGCCGGGAACAGCGCCTCATACCCCGTCGGCGTCATCAGGAGTGACGTGTCCGGCGTCCGCGCGATGTCGAGCCCGCAGCGCGCGAGCAGGTCAAAGGTCGCCGCCTCGCACGCCGCAATTTCGGCGGCGCTTGCGCCTGCGCCATCGCCATTGGCGGGCGCGTTGACGATCAGTTGCAGCCGCTCAGGTCCATCGCCGACACGCCCGCCGCGGTCGTCACGGTCCTGCGCGCAGACATAGACGGTGGGCCGGGCGGGAAGCTGGCCGCGCTCGAAAATCGCGTCAAACTCGGCGCGGTAATCGTCGGAGAAAAACACATTATGCCGCACCAGCGGAAAGCCGCCGGTGGGCGCATTGATCATCCAGGTCATGCTGGAGAGCGAACGCTGCATCCGCTCGGCACCCGGCGTTGCCCGCCGGGCCGCGTCGCCGAACTTGCCCAGCGCAAGCGCTGCCGGATCGGCATTGCACAACACCGCGCTCCCCCGGATTTGCTCGCCATTTTGCAGCCGCACGCCAACCGCCCGCCCGCCCTCGACCAGCACTGCCGCGACGGCTGCGTCATAGCGAAACGCCGCACCCGCCCGCGCGGCCAGCGCTTCGGTCGCTTGCGCAATCGCGTGCATCCCGTCACGCGCGAGCCACACGCCCTGTTGCTCGACATGCGCGATCAGCATCAGCGTGGCGGGTGCGGCAAAGGGCGACGCGCCGCAATAAGTGGCATAGCGACCGAATAATTGCCGCAGCCGGGGATCGGCGAAGTGCCGGGTCAGTGCGCGCCACAGCGATTGGTGCGGCTTGATCGCCAGCGCCTCGGGCAGGCGGCGCAGGCCAATGCGCGCCATCAAGGTGATCGGCGTCGGGCGCGATCCTTCAAGGAAACTGCGCAGCAACACGTCGTAAATCGCCTTGGCCTCGGCACTGAACGCGCGGTAACCGCGCACTTCGGCCGCGCCGAAAAAGTCGCCGATCGACGCTTCGGTGGCGGCCGGATCAGCGAACAGATCGAAAGTGCCGCGATCGTCCCAGGCATGGCGCGCAAGCAGCTCGGTCGGTGCCAACCGCACTTCGGCCGCGAAATCGCCGCCCGCCTCGGCAAACAGCCGCTCAAACACCCAGCGCATGGTGAACACGGTCGGCCCGGCGTCGATCGCAGCGCCCGCCACCTCGACCTGGCGCAGCTTGCCGCCCGGCGTTGGCTGGCGTTCGAGCACCGTCACCGGCACCCCGCGGGCCGCCAGCAGCGCAGCAGCGCTCAAGCCCCCCATGCCAGCACCGATGATGAGGACAGGCGCGTCGGTCATACAGCGATCGGGACGAGGGGTATCAGCGCGGGCATTGCCTCGTCGCTATCACGCAGGGGCGGCGCGCGACAGGTGCTTTTTGGGGGTAGCGGCGCGGCGATAGGGGGCAAAGGCGATGACCCGGCGCCGGGTCAGCCGTCGTCGCGCGGGCCGAAGGCAACGCCGGGCCTTGCGCGCTCATCGACGCGCAGTTCGAAAATGTCGGGCCGGGCATAATGGCCGACGACGTCAAAGTCATAGCGGGCGCGGATGATTTCGGCCGGGTCGATCGTTGCGGTGACGAGCCCGGCATCGTCCTCGAATGGCCCGGCGAGGATGTCGCCGAGTGGCCCCACGATCATGCTGCCGCCCCGGATCAGCGGCTTGTCGTCGGGCCAACCATCGCGGGTCAGACCAAGTGCGGCGGGGCT
>PNLG01000407.1 GCA_013822915.1 Sphingomonas sp.
GAATCATGGCTGCGGCGCATGCCGCGCTTCGACGGAGTGGTTTTTCGTTTCGGAACGGCCATATCGGCACCTTAACCTTCAACAAGAATGGCAAAAAGCGTCAAAAATCAGGCTTTTGGCAGCAACCACAGCCTATCGGCCGCGGAGGAGCCACCAGCGGCCAGTCAATGCGCGAGAGGCGGGGCTATACCGATTTTGCGCGCCGTTGCAAGCCGGGAGGATCAGTGGCAGGACTGGGTGTTCGTCCGGTCGATCAACGAGGTATGTTTGTGACCCTGATCCTGCTCCCGATAACGCTCGCCTCGGCTGGTGCCGCCGCCCTCCTCAATTTCTGGCTCGCCTTTCGCGTTGGGCTGGTGCGCGCGTCGCTGGGGGGCGGACTTGGCTATCTCGACAGTGACCTGCTGCTCGCGCGTGCCAGGGCGCACAGCAATTTCGCTGAATACACGCCCTTTGTCCTGATCCTGATCGGCGCGATCGAGCTGGCGGAGGGGCCGAGCACATGGCTGGGCGGGGTCAGCGCCGCGTTTCTGATCGGTCGGATCGCGCATCCGCTGGGCATGGAGGGGCGCGTGGTGCAAGGGCGCCTGATCGGGCAGATTTTGGCAATGCTGGCCCTGTTGGGGCTTGGCCTTTACGCGCTGTCGTTACCGCTGCGCACAGGGGCCACGCCAGTGGCGGTCGAACACGCCGCCGCCCATAACTGACCCGCCGGGGTCAGGCAGCAAGCGCCGCGTCGCTCACAAACATGTTGTAGCGGCGCTCGGTCCCGAAATCGCTGGGGCTGCCGTGACCAGGGATGAACACCGTGTCATCGCCCAGCGGCCACAGCTTGGTGACGATCGACGTGATCAGATCCTGATGATTGCCAAGCGGAAAATCGGTGCGCCCGATCGACCCCTGAAACAACACATCGCCGACCAGCGCCACCCGTGCGCCGGCATGGTGGAAAATCACATGACCCGGCGTGTGGCCGGGGCAATGCCGCACCGCCAGCGTCAACGCGCCGACCGTGACGCTATCGCCCTCCACCAGCCAGCGCGTCGGCTCAAACGGCACGCCGCGAATGCCATAGTTTCGGCCATCCTCATCGAGCCGCGCGATCCAGAAGCGGTCGGCCTCATGCGGCCCCTCAATCGGCACGCCCAGTTCATCGGCCAACACGCCCGCCTCCCCGCAATGGTCGATATGGCCGTGCGTGATGAGGATTTTTTCGATCGTTACACCGGTCTTGGCAATCGCGGCGCGCAGCTTGGGCAAATCGCCGCCGGGATCGACAAACGCGCCGCGCATCGTCTTTGTGCACCAGATCAGCGAGCAATTCTGCTGAAGCGGAGTGACCGGAATCACGGCGATCTGGAGCGGCGAAGTCGTCATAGCCGCCAGCGATAGCCGCCGACGCGCGCCACGACAAGCAACGGGCACGCGCTGAAAGCTTGCCGAGCGCGCGGTTGCCGGTGCATTTGGGCGGGGCCAATGCCCGATGCCCCCTTCCTCCTGCTCGACGATGCCCGCCCCGGCGGTGCGCCCGCCCGGCTGTATCAGGCGCCGGTCGCGGTTGTGCGCGCGGACACGGTCGCGCAGGTCGCACCCGCGCTGGCCGCAATTCGCGAGGGGGTAGCGCAGGGGCTGTATGCGGCAGGATGGCTGGCTTATGAAGCTGCCGCCGCGTTTGAGCCCCGGCTAAACGCGCCGCCCGCACCCGCGCCGATCCTGTGGTTCGGCCTGTTTGCCGGATTTAAGGAAATCGCCGCCGATCGCATCGCCGATTGGTTGCCCGACCCGGCGGGCGCATGGAACGGGCCACCCGAGCCGATGATCGACCGCGCCAGCTATAACGCGCGCATCGCACAGGTGCAGGCGCTAATCGCAGCGGGTGATCTGTATCAGGCCAATCTGACCTACCCTGCGCAAGTGCTAGTCGTGGGCGATCCGCTCGCGCTTTATGCCCGGCTGCGGCGCGCGGCGGCGGCAGGCTATGGCGCTTTTGTCGATACGGGGACGGCCAAGCTATTGTCGCTGTCGCCCGAGTTGTTCTTCGCGATGGCGGGCGGGCGGCTGACCACACGGCCGATGAAGGGCACCGCGCGCCGCGACTCCGACCCCGTGATTGACGCAGCGCGCGCGGCCGCGCTTGCGCTCGATCCCAAGCAGCGCGCGGAAAATCTGATGATCGTCGATCTGATGCGCAACGACCTGTCGCGCGTGGCCATTGCCGGGTCAGTCGCCGTGCCCGCGCTGTTTGCGGTTGAGAGCTATCCGACCGTGCATCAGATGGTCTCGACCATCACCGCGACCGCAGCGCCAGGGGTGGACGCAATCGACGTGCTGGCCGCACTATTCCCGTGCGGATCGATCACCGGCGCGCCCAAAATCCGCGCGATCGAGGCGCTTGCGGCGATTGAGGAGGGGGTGCGCGGCGTCTATACCGGTACGATCGGGCGGATCGACCCCAATGGCGACGCGATGTTCAACGTCGCCATTCGCACCTTGACGATTGCGTCTGGCGCCCCCCATGCGACACTCGGTGTCGGGGGCGGGATTGTGGCGGATTCAACGGTAGCGGCGGAATGGGACGAGACGCTCGCCAAAAGCGCGTTCCTGCTGCGCGATCGGCGCCCGTTTGACCTGATCGAGACGATGGCGTTCGACCCGCTCCACGGAATCGCGCTGCTGGAAGGGCATTTGGCGCGGATGCGGGCAAGTGCCGCCGCATTTGGTTTCAGTTTTGACCGGCACAGCGCGCGCAACGAATTGCAGGCAGCGACCTTTCGGTTGACCGAACCGCGCAAAGTGCGGTTGCTGCTTGGCCCAAGCGGCGCGTTTGCCATTGAAATCACCGCGCTGCCGACACCGCCGGTTGCCCCGGTGGCGGTGGCGATTGCGCCCTTGCCGGTCGCGGCCAGCGATTTCCGCCTCTGCCACAAAACCACCGACCGCGGGTTTTATGACGCGGCGCGCGCCGCCGCTGGCGCGTTCGAAGTGGTGTTTACCGACCCCGAAGGATTTCTGACCGAGGGCAGCTTCACCGCGATTTTTGTGGAGCGCGATGGAAAGCTGGTAACGCCGCCGCTCAGCCGGGGCCTGCTCCCCGGTGTATTGCGCGCGGCGCTGATCGCTGATGGCCGCGCGGTGGAGGGGGATTTGACGCCCGCCGATCTCGCGCACGGTTTTCTGATCGGCAATGCATTGCGCGGGCTGTTTGCGGCCAAGGTTGCGCCATCCCGATAACGCTCGCTATAGCCCGTCGCCACCCCAACCGAAGGGCCGATCGCCATGCACCCGTCCTCAGCACTCAACCGGATCAGCCCGTCACCGACGCTGGCGATCACCAGCAAGGTGGGCGCGCTCAAGCGGGCGGGCGTCGATGTCATCGGGCTGAGCGCGGGCGAACCCGATTTCGACACCCCCGATTTCGTGAAGGAAGCCGCGATCGAGGCGATCCGCAGCGGGCAGACCAAATATACCGATGTCGACGGCACCCCCGCGCTCAAAGCCGCGATCGCTGCCAAGTTCAAGCGCGACAATGGCCTCGACTATGCGACCACTCAGGTCACCGCCAATGTCGGCGGCAAGCACACATTGTTCAACGCGTTGGTCGCAACGCTCGACGCCGGTGACGAAGTCATCATCCCCGCCCCCTATTGGGTCAGCTATCCCGATGTGGTGCTGTTCACCGGCGGTGTGCCGGTGGTCGTCGCGTGCAATGCCGCGCAACATTATAAGATCACGCCCGAACAGCTCGAGGCGGCAATCACCCCGCGCACCAAATGGCTGATCCTTAACTCGCCATCGAACCCGACGGGTGCTGCCTATTCAACCGACGAGCTGCGCGCGCTGGGCGAAGTGTTGCTGCGCCACAGCCATGTATGGGTGTTTGCCGACGATATGTACGAGCATATCCTGTATGACGGTTTCCAGTTCAGCACGATCGCCCAAGTTGTGCCTGCGCTCTATGAGTGCACGCTGACCGTCAATGGCTGTTCAAAGGCTTATGCAATGACCGGGTGGCGGATCGGCTTTGCCGGCGGCCCCGAATGGCTGATCAAGGCGATGGGCAAGCTGCAATCGCAATCCACCTCTAACCCCTGCTCGATTGCCCAGGCGGCCGCCACGGCGGCGCTGAACGGCGATCAGTCGTTTTTGAAGGACCGGGCAACCGCGTTTCAGGCGCGGCGCAATCTCGTGGTCGGGATGCTCAACGCAACAATGGGGATGGCATGTCCGCGGCCCGAGGGCGCATTTTATGTCTATCCCGATTGTTCGGGGCTGATCGGCAAGCGGACGCCCAAGGGCGCGGTAATCGACAGCGATTCAACGCTGGTCGATTATCTGCTCGACGAAGCGCGAGTGGCGGCGGTGCCCGGCATCGCCTTTGGCCTCTCGCCCGCAATGCGGATCAGCTATGCGACGTCGGAGTCTGTGCTGCGCGAGGCATGCACGCGCATCCAGGAAGCGTGCGCAGCGCTCGCCTGAGCGAAGGCGCCCGGCGCGGACGGCCACCGCAAGAAGCCGCAAAAGCCGCTATTGTTTTGCGCTGATCCGTAACCATCTGAGCGCGGGAGCGAACGGGGGGTTAACGCCGGTGCCTTAATCCGGTGACGGCTAACCTTGGACGAGTAACCATGTTGAAACTTTTCAAATCGCCGCTGCTGTGGCAAATTTCCGGTGGGTTCGCTT
>PNLG01000413.1 GCA_013822915.1 Sphingomonas sp.
CGACCAAAAAGGCCAATTGAGAAGGATGAACGACGATGTTTAGCTCCCTGTTGATCCCCATTCTCGGCATTTCGTGCGGATTGCTGGCGATTTTCGGTGGCGTGGTGGTGCGGCCCTGGCTGCGGTTTCAAGAACGCAAGCTGGAGGTCGAGGCCGATCTGATGCGGTCGCGCGCTACCCTTGATGCAGCGCGCCACGAACGGCTGGAGCAGCGAGTGGCGGTGCTGGAGCGGATCATCACCGACCGCGGCATGGGCCTTGCCGACGAGATTGAACGGCTGCGCGACAAACCGCTGAACTAGCAGGATCGGGCACGCGCCCGACAAGAAGGAGCCTGTGAAATGCAATGGGCAGAAATGATTGTGGCGATCGTGCTGATCGTCACC
The DNA here is from genome assembly GCA_013822915.1 of Sphingomonas sp. Classification (GTDB taxonomy): domain Bacteria; phylum Pseudomonadota; class Alphaproteobacteria; order Sphingomonadales; family Sphingomonadaceae; genus Sphingomonas. Next base: position 387 of record PNLG01000413.1, read on the forward strand.
ATTGGACGGGTTTTGCAAGCGCGGCACCGCGACCGGCAGCACCGGGAAACGCCGGGCCAGGACGACCGCCGCGATACTCCTGAAGCCGCAAGTCTGCGCGATGAAGTGCAGGTGCTGAAAGAACGGATTGCCGTCCTCGAACGCCTTGCGACAGACGATAACAGCAACACTGCCCGGCTCGATCGCGAGATTGAGCGGCTACGTGACCGGAGTTGAGTGCGATGACTGACCCAACAATTTACGTAACGCTTGCCGCAGCCTCGCTTGCCGGGCTTGGCATGGTGACGTTTGCAACGCTCGCCGGTTGGCGCGGCTGGCTCGCGCTCAAGCAAAAGGAACTCGCGCAGCTTGGCGATCATGGCCCCATGCCCGCTATGCCAAGCGCGAGTGCCCGCATCGAGCTCGCCGATCTGAAAGAACGGATCCGCAAGCTCGAAGCCATCGCTGCTGGGGTGGACCTTTAACGGCCACCCGGCTAGCGGCGACGCCATGCACACGCTCGATGATCTGCGCGAGGAATATGAATTTCTGGATGCCGATGACCGGTATCGGTTGCTGATTGACCTCGGCCGGTCGCTGGAGCCGATGCCGGAACCGCTCAAGACCGAGGCGACTTTGGTGCGCGGCTGTTCGGCGTCGGTATGGGTTTACCCGACCCAGCGCGAGGACGGGGTGCTGCATTTCCTGGCCGATAGTAATGCGGCGATTACCAAGGGGATTATCGCGCTCGTCCTGCTGACGGTGCAGGATCAGCCGCCCGCTGTGATTGCCGCGATCGATATTGACGCGGCATTGGCTCCGTTTGATCTACGCAGCCAGTTGAGCTCAAACCGGACGCAGGGGATACCCAACATGATCGCCCTGATCCATGAAACCGCGCGCCGGTATCAGGCGGCGTGATCGCTTAGCCCGAGTCGGTCGATGAGCGCGCTCAGTTCGCCCTCGGGCGTCGCCAGAGCATAACGATCCGGGATACCGGGATTGGCGACAGTCACGGCATCACGCGGACAGATACCAAGGCACCCCACCTCGACCACGCCGATGGTCGCGCGGCGAAAGCGGCGGATACCAAGCTGCCGCCGCAGCGCCGAGGCAAGCCGCTCGCGCCCCGACCGCCCAAAGCCTGGGCCAAAACGGTCCGAACACCGCGCACACACCAGCACAGCGCCGCGCCAATGCGGCTTGATATAGGCGCTTAGTCCGGCCGCCATTGCCGACTTTCCTCGGCCACGCGCAACACGTCATAGGCGGCCTGAATTGCCTGAAACCGGGTGGCGGCTTCGGTATCGCCGGGCCGGACATCGGGGTGATTGGCCTTGGCCAGTCGGCGCCAAGCCGCGCGCACCGCCTCAAAATCAGCATCGGGTGCTAACTCAAGCACCTCAAGCGCGCGCATTTCGTCGCGCGATCGCGACCCATCGCCGGGCCCGGCCCAGCCATAATGTTTCGCTTCCGCAAAGCCATTGGCGGCGCGCGTTTCGTCGGCCTCCCTGCTGGCAGCTTCCTCCGCGCTCAAGCCTTCGAAGTAATTCCAGCCGGCGTTGTATTCGGCCGCGTGGCGTTCGCAGAAATACCAGCGCTCGCGGCTGTTGGGTGACTTTGGCGCGGGGCAGCGCCCCGGCTCGGCACAGCCATGCCGGTCGCACAACCGCACCTGCGTTGCCTCGCTCGACGCGCCATAGCTGCGCCAGCGGGGAAAGCCCCAATCATTGGACCGAGAGGAGGAACGTGACATCCCCCATGCCATACGCATGTCGGCGTCGGGCGCAACTGGACCTGAGGCCCATAGGCGCCAATTTTTTGCCTGACCCCCGGTCGGACTCGAGCGACCCGGACACGCCACGAAACTGCAATCAACATGCGGCACTCCGGCAATCCAAAGCGTTCCTTGCAGCGGGATTGATCGAACATGGGCCCTTGTAAAAATTTGCAAAGCCCCGCACCTAACGCCACGGCCTGAAACATCTGAGGACAAGCGTGCAGCACTCACCCGATTTTCGCGCCAGCTGGCGCGCAGACCTCCCCGCCTCCATCGTTGTTGCGCTTGTCGCATTGCCGCTGTGTCTTGGCGTGGCGCTGGCATCGGGGGCGCCGCTTTTTGCAGGGCTGATTGCGGGCATTGTCGGCGGGATTGTGGTAGGGGCAGTGTCGCGCTCGCCGCTGTCGGTCAGTGGTCCTGCCGCCGGGCTGACCGTGATTGTTTTTGAGGCGATCGAATCGCTCCCCAGCTATCAGGTGTTTTTAGCAGCGGTCGTGATTGCAGGCGTGCTTCAGCTTGCCTTTTCCTTCTCGCGCGCCGGGGTCCTATCGGAATTCGTGCCGTCGTCGGTCATCACCGGCATGCTCGCCGCGATCGGCCTGATCCTTATCCTGAAACAGGTGCCCCATGCGGTCGGCTATGACGCCGATTATGAAGGCAGCTTTGAATTTTTCGGCCCCAATGGCAGCAACACCTTGTCCACGCTGTGGGCCAGCGTGACGCAGCTCATCACCCCCGGCGCAGTAGTGATCGGCGTGGTCAGCCTGTGTTTCCTGTTCTGGTGGGACGTTGCCCGGCCAAAGAATGGCCCGCTGCGATTTGTGCCGGGCCCGCTCATCGTGGTGTTAATCGGCGTGTTAGGGAATGGGTTGTTCGCAGCGGCCCGGCCCGAATGGTATCTGGGGCCAAAGCATCTGGTGCAAGTGCCAATGGCGAGTAGTTTTAGCGATTTCGCCGCTCTGTTGACCTTTCCAGACTTTACCGCGCTCGGCAATGCAGCGGTGTGGACCACCGCGATCACACTGGCGATTGTCGCGAGCCTTGAGTCGATGCTGAGCGTGAAGGCGGTCGACGAGATCGACCCCAAGCGGCGCACGACCGACAAGAACCGCGAATTGCTGGCGCAGGGCTCTGGCAATATCGTCTCCGGCTTGCTCGGCGGTTTGCCGGTAACATCGGTGATTGTGCGGTCATCGGCGAATGTTGATTCCGGCGCGGAGAGCAAGCTGTCGACCATCCTGCACGGGTTCTGGCTGCTGGTATCCGTCGCGCTGATCCCCGCGGTGCTGAACCTGATCCCGCTGTCCGCACTTGCTGCGGTGCTGATCGCGACCGGATATAAGCTGACCAAGCCGAAACTGTTCATCGAACGCTATAAACAGGGGTGGAGCCAGTTTGTGCCATTCGTCGTCACGGTCGTGGCGATTTTGTTCACCGATCTGCTTGAAGGGATTGTGATTGGCCTGGTTGTGGGCTTTGCCTTTGTCATTGGCCGCAATTTCCGCACCGCCATCACTTTTGCGCATGAGGGGGATGACTGTCTGCTGCGCGCGAGGCGCAATCTGTATTTCATGCACAAATATGAGCTGCAACGAGCGCTGGAGCGGGTGCCCGATGGCGCCAATCTGCTGATCGACTTGTCATCGACCAATTATGTCGACCTCGACAATGTCGACATTATCAATGCGTTCATCAAGGGCGCGGCGTTCCGCGATATCCGGGTGCTGGTGCGCGGCGACATTGCCGACCGGACCGCGCCGCTCATCAATGCCCCGGCGGACGAGGTGCGCTTCATATGAGAAAATACAAGCAATTACTGCTCGCCAACAAGGCATGGGCCAATGAGCTGACCGACGAGAATCCCAAATTCTTTCAGCGCCAGGTGGTGGGCCAGCGTCCCGATTTCCTGTGGATCGGCTGTTCCGACAGCCGGGTATCGCCCGAACAAATGACGATGACGCCGCCGGGGGGCATGTTCATTCACCGCAATGTCGCCAATCTGGTCAATGATGGCGATCTCAACCTGTTGTCGGCGCTCCAATATGCGGTGCTGGTGCTGGAGGTGCGCCATGTCATCATCTGCGGCCATTATGGCTGTGGCGGTATTGCTGCGACGCTTGACGGCAATACCGATGGCGCGGTTGATCAGTGGCTGGCGGGCGCGCGCCACGTGCTGAGCGCGCATCAGGACGAAGTGATGGGGCAGCAGAGCAGCGAGGAGCGGGTCAACCGCCTCGTCGAAGTAAATGTACGCGATCAGCTCGTCCGGCTGGCGCGGACGGAGACAGTGCAGACGGCTTGGGCACGCGGGCAAGACTTGTTCCTGCACGGTTGGGTCTATGACATTCGCGACGGTCATATCAAACCGCTGGTTGAAATCGACAGCACGACGCTGCTTGACACGGTGCCGCGCCCCGACCGGGTGCTGATGCGCAGCGGTCCGGAAAAATCGCCAGAGGATCTGTAAGCCGGGTTCTGTTCCCCCGTGCCATCGCACGGGTTTGG
>PNLG01000301.1 GCA_013822915.1 Sphingomonas sp.
TGCGGGCGATCACCTCGGGCGGGGTGCGATAGACGATGCTGAGCACGAATTTGTTGCGGCGGTGTGCGCGGCGCGAAATGTTGCGGATTTCCTTTTCCAGCAATTGCTTGTTGGCGATGATATGTTCTTCGCCGCTCGGCGGGCGCACGCGGGTGGATTTCAGCCCGATTTCCTCAACCGTGCCGGTGGTCTGGTCAAAACTGATCACGTCGCCGCGCCGGAATGGCCGGTCAAAGATGATCGCAAGCGCAGCGAACAAATCCGCAAAAATCCCTTGCGCGGCCAGCCCGATCGCAATGCCGCCCACGCCGAGCCCCGCGATCAGCCCGGTCACATTGACGCCGACATTGTCGAGCACCACCACCAGCGCAATCGTGAACACCGCAAAGGTGACGAGCAGGCGAATGATGCTGAGCGCGCTGGCCAACCCCTCGCGCGCCTGATTGTCGGGGGCGCTATGCTGCTCGACCGCGCCGATGATCAGCTCGCGCGCCCAGATGGCGCTCTGAAACACCGCCGCCACGGTAAACAGCGTGTGGAGCGCTGCGCCGACACCGGCCGGTGGATCGGCGATATGGCGCGCGAGTTCCAGCCCCACCATGATGTTGAAAAACCGCCCCGTGCGCGCCAGTGTGCGCCCCGCCACCTGCCACCACCCGCCGCCCGCGCCCGCATGATCGCGGCGGCACAGCCACACGCCCAGCGTCCGCACGCCGCGCAGCACCAGCATGATCGCGACCGCGACCACCATTGCCGCGATGATCCGCCCCCAATGGGTTTGGAACCAGAACAGGCTGTCGGCATAGATCTGCGCGAGGTCAAAATCGGCAGTCGACATCCGCATCAGCGGCGCGCGGGTTGTTCCGGTGCCGGTCGGGCCGGTGCTCATCACGGCGGCAATTCCCTCTATCAGCCGCCCAGTGATGCAGGCGGTGTCAGCGGCGATACGGACCTGTGGCGGCGGGGGCAATGGCGGGCCGGGCCGCGCGGCCGGACCGCCTGTCCCACCAGGCGTTCAGCCACCGCTGCGCCGGGCGCTCGACCGCATGGAACAGCACCACCGAACTCGCCAGCACCAGCAACAGATACAGCGCGATCAACCCCGGTGGCACTGCGTTCGCATCGCGCACCAGCACCAGCTTGAACACGATATAGAGCAGGAAATGGCCGAGATAGGTCGCATAGCTGATCTCGCCCAGATAGTGCAGCACCCGCCCCTCCAGCGGGTTGCCAGGCCGCCCGGCCGTCAACGCGAGGAGGAGCAGCAGCGCGGCAAACAGTATCGGGACGGCCAGCGTTTCGGCGATCCCCAGCGCCCATCCCGCCCCTGCCGCTACCGCTGCCAAAGCCGCCATCGGCACCGCCCCTCGCCGGTCGCGTCCCCGTTCCCACAGCGCGGCAATGGCCGTGCCCGCGGCAAATTCGCACAGGCACCGGATCAGCCCCAATTGGGTAATGTCGGTGCCCAGTGTCGTCGCCCCTCGTCCGGCGAAGATCAGGTGGAGCAGGCTCAGCACGCCAATGCCCGCGCCTGCAACTGCCCATCCGGGCACCGCGCGCCAGTTGACCGCGAACACCAGCAGCGGAAACGCAAGATAGGCGGCAATCTCGCAACTGATCGACCATGCCGGATCGTTCCAGCTCAGCGCCCTGGTGAACCCCCAATTCTGGATCAAGAGCGCGTGCAGCGGCAGTTCGGCAAAGGGAAAGCGCGCTGCGTCATGGCGCCCGCTTGCCGCGAGCACCAGCGCGAGCGCAGTCGCTGCCGCCAGCATCACCGCGTGCAACGGCCAGACGCGCGCCAGCCGCCGCCACAAGAAGCGCGGCACGCCGCTGATGCCCGCCCCGCGCAGCGCCGCGCCATAGGTCAGCCAGATGACAAAGCCCGACAGCAGAAAGAAAAAATCAACCGCCAGATACCCCTTAGCCAGCACCGCTTCTGCCCCGGCGGGCAGGCCGGCAATGCTGCTGCGCAAATGAAAGGCGACGACCAGCCACGCGGCGATTCCGCGCACGCTGGTCAGCGCGCGAAGGCTGGGGCCGGTCATGCCGCCGCGATCGGTGTGGCGGGCGCCGCACGGCGGCGGCGAAACGGCTGCCACATCGTCTCGGCTCGCTTGCGCGCCAGATAGGTGTCGAGCCCGATCTGCGCGCCGACCAGCATATAGACAAAGGGCTGAAACGCGATCGCGACGAACGCGGCACCCAACAGATAAACGATATGGGCGGTTTGCAGCGCGCTCGCCAGTTGCGCCGCCCATGCCATGTCGGCGACCTTGCGATAGCGGTGGCGCAGCACTTCCATGCGGAAAATCCCGCCCAGGTTAATCATCAGCCACAGCCCCAGCCCGAAATACCCCTGTTCGCCCAGCATTTCGAAATAGGCACTGTGATAGGCGCGCGCCTTGTCGACCTCCAGCTTGCGCTCGATCGCGATGTTGTTGCCCTCGCCGGTCGCCTTTAGTGTTTCAAAGCGCACGTGATTGCCGCGATACGCCTCGAACCCGCCGCCAAACGGGTGCTCGCGCGCATAGTCGATCGTCCATTGCCACACCGCAACGCGGGTGGAGGCCGAGCTGTCGCCCTGATAGCCCTTGATCGTCTGCATCCGCTCGATGAATGCCGGGGGCAGAAACGGATAGACGACCACGGGCGCAGCCGCGATCAGCGCCAGATAGAGCACCCGCCGCTTGGCCTCGCGCAGCATCAGCACCGCGAGCAACACAATGCACAGCAAGCCGGTGCGCGTCGAAGTGCCCACCGGAATGAGCAAGCACGAAAAGGCGAGCGCATAGCAGAACAGCTTCACCCGCCAGTCGGGCGGAAAAATCGTGCCGTGCCGGGTAAACCACAGAATCAGCGGGATGATCGCTACGGCGATCGTCGAAATCGTGCTGCCCTCATACAGGCCCGAATTATTGGTGACGATCAGGTTGAGTTCGCCATAACCGCCGCCCGAAAACAGCGTCTTGATCCCGCCGACAATGATGATCGACGCCGCCGACAGGATCATGAACAGCAGCAACGCCTCGATCCGCAATTTGGTGCGCAGCGTCAGCGGCAGGAAAATCGCAAAGGCGAGCGCCTTCCATACCCAATCCCATTTGCCGACCGCGTCGATCGGGAAATCGGCGGTGCGCGTCGTGACGGCGCAATAAGCCAGCAGGATCAGCAACATGATCTGGCGCGGGGCGACGCGCGAATCGCGCTTGTCGTCAGCGATCACCCATCCGCCGACCGCAAATATAACCGCGATCAACGAAATCGGCACCGAATTGAGCAGCAAATAGGTCAATCGCTGCGGCGACACCAGATCGATATAGACATAGATCAGCACAAACAGGAACGGGCGTCGAAACCCCATCCCGAACAGCGCCAGCAAAAAGCCGATAAAGACGAAATCACGCACCCGCGTCATCCCGGGGGTTACGATCCTCATGGTCAAGCGCGCGGCGACGCAAGAGCAGCACAGCCGCCACCATCATGAGTAAATGGGTGAGCCCGAGCGCGAAATTGTCGATCATTGGCGTGCCTGTCGCTGGGGCTGGGCCGGGGTGCCCGCGCGTCCTTTTTTGCAGGCATAGCCGCGCGCGGGTTGACGCGGCGTTAAACACTCGCGTGGCAGGAAGGGCGCGTCATGCGGATCCTGCACCTACTCGATCACGGTTTGCCGCTGCACAGTGGCTATACGTTTCGCACGCGTGCGATCCTGACCGCGCAGATGGCGCGCGGGTGGCGCGTCGCCGCCGTCACGGGGCCGCGACATGGGCCGGCCGACGCGCTGGCCGAGACGATCGACGGCATTGATTTTTATCGCACTGCACCGCCGTCGCCCGCGCGCGCGCCGCTGGGCGAACTGCGCGAAGTGGCTGCCTTTTCCCGACGGATCGAGGCGGTGGCCCGCGACTTTCAGCCCGACATTCTGCACGCGCATTCGCCGGTGCTGGATGCGCTCGCCGCGCTGCGCGTGCGGCGCCGCCTTGGCCTGCCCCTGCTCTATGAGATCCGCGCCTTTTGGGAAGATGCCGCCGTCGGTAATGGCACCGGCACCGAAGGGTCGCTGCGATACCGCGCCACCCGCGCGCTGGAAACTTGGGCCGTCCGGCGTGCTGATGCCGTCGCGGTGATTTGTGATGGGCTGCGCGCTGATCTGGTCGCGCGCGGGATTGATCCGGCAAAGATCATGGTATCGCCCAATGGCGTGGACATGACGCTGTTCGGTGAACCGGCGCCCTATGACACGGCGCTGGCGGCGTCGCTCGGCATTGCGCGCGATGACGATGTTGTCGGGTTCATCGGCAGCTTTTATGATTATGAGGGGCTTGACGATCTGGTCGCGGCCATGCCCGCGCTGGTTGCTCTGCGCCCGCGTGCCAAGCTGGTGATGGTCGGCGGCGGCCCGCGCGAGGGGGCTTTGCGTGATCAGGCGGCGGCCTCCCCGGTCGCGGCCCATATCCATTTTGTCGGTCGCGTGCCGCACCAAGTGGTGGAGCGCTATTACAGCGTCATCGACGTGCTTGCCTATCCGCGCAAACGGATGCGGCTGACCGATCTTGTCACCCCGCTCAAACCGCTGGAGGCGATGGCGCAGGGGCGGCTGGTGGCGGCGTCCGATGTCGGCGGCCACCGTGAGCTGATCGCCGATG
>PNLG01000195.1 GCA_013822915.1 Sphingomonas sp.
TTGCCGCAGAAGCGTTCCCACTGCTCGGCTTCGATCACCTTGTTGAGGATCGCCTTCTTGCCGAGATCGGTGAACTCGATCGCCTTGTCCTTGCCTTCCATGCGCTCCTGCAGGAAGCGGCGCTCCTCGACATCGGCGATGTGCATATATTCAAGGCCGACATTGCCGCAGTAATTGGCGCGCAAAATCTCCACCAGCTCACGCACCGTCGCGTGCTCTAGCCCCAGCGCACCGCCAACATAAACCGGGCGGTCGAGATCGGCGCCCGAAAAGCCATGATATTCGGGCGTCAGATCGGCAGGCAATTCCTGTTTGGTGAGGCCCAGCGGATCAAGATTGGCGGCAAGATGCCCACGCACGCGGTAGGTGCGGATCAGCATCATCGCGCGGATCGAATCGGCGGCGGCGCGCGCGACATCAACGGCGGCGACTGGGACGACCGCCACCGGCCGCGCCTCGGCGCGCGGCGCCTTGGCCGCGGGTTGCATTTGCGACGGGTCGAGTGCGGCGGTCAGATCGTCGGTGTCGCTTGCGGGCCAATTCGCCGCTTGCCAGCTTGGCCCGCTCGCCACTGCCTCCAGCCCCGCTAAATGAGCGCGCCAACCGGGGTCGACGCCATCGGGCGACGCTTTGAACCGCGCGTAAAGCGTGTCGATAAAGGCCGGGCTGACGCTGCCTGCGAGCGTTTCGAAATCGTGGCTTTCATTGCCCATGCTATCGGTCCTCACGCAAATTTTCGAAGGCCAGCCGCCCTCTCGCGCGCAGCCCCCGCCGCACGAGCTGCGCCTAGCTCAGCCCTTCAACACCGCAACCAATGTCGATCCCAGCTCGCTGGGACTTGCAGCCACACGAATACCCGCGGCCTCCATCGCCGCGATCTTGTCCTCCGCACCGCCCTGCCCGCCGGAGACGATCGCGCCGGCATGGCCCATCCGGCGGCCCGGCGGCGCGGTGCGCCCGGCGATAAAACCCGCCATCGGCTTTTTACGGCCGCGCTTGGCTTCGTCTTTCAAAAACTGAGCGGCTTCTTCCTCGGCCGACCCGCCGATTTCGCCGATCATGATGATCGACTGGGTTGCGTCATCGGCCAGAAACAGTTCGAGCACATCGATGAAATTCGTGCCGTTGACCGGATCGCCGCCAATGCCGACCGCGGTTGTCTGGCCAAGGCCCGCATTGGTGGTTTGGAACACCGCTTCATAGGTCAGCGTGCCCGAACGGCTGACGACGCCGACCGACCCTTTGGAAAAAATGCTGCCGGGCATGATGCCGATCTTGCACTCGCCGGGCGTCAGCACGCCGGGGCAATTGGGCCCGATCAGCCGCGATTTGGAGCCGGACAGCGCGCGCTTTACCTTGACCATGTCGAGCACCGGAATCCCTTCGGTAATCGTCACGATCAGCGGGATTTCGGCGTCGATTGCCTCCAGGATCGAATCGGCAGCAAAGGGCGGCGGCACATAGATCACGCTCGCGGTCGCGCCCGTCTTGGCGACGGCTTCGGCGACGGTGTTGAACACCGGGAGGCCAAGATGCTCGGTCCCGCCCTTGCCCGGCGTGACGCCGCCGACCATCTGCGTGCCGTAATCAAGCGCCGCCTGCGTATGGAAGCTGCCGGTTTCGCCGGTCATCCCCTGGGTGATGACCTTGGTATTCTTGTCGACGAGGATAGACATTCGGAAAAGGCTCCGTCGTTATCGGCGGGTTAAGCGTCGAGCACATGCTCGCGCGTGGTGATGGCTTCCCAGTCATAAGAATTCTCTGGCGGGAAGGTATCGAGCGGAAGATTCGTCTCGGCGGCAGCACGCGCAACCGCGACATCATAAGCTCGCGTAACGGCCGCAGCCCGGCGGGACTTGTAACTTGGATTGTCCTTGAGCGACTGCGTGATCCGCCGACGATGTTCAGCGATCGAGCCGATCCAGCTATTGGATCGCCGTTCCGGCTGAAAATCCCATTTGAGCATGTGAACGAGCACGATTTCCACAGCGCTGACAAATGCGTTGAATTCCGACCTTCCCAAATCCTCGACCTCGTCGATTAAATGTTCTCGATCGAGCTCCGACCAACGCCCTGCCCGCATCAGGTCGATCTGATGCTGTAGCCACGCGGAATAGTCCTCCGCATAGCCCGGCACTTGGCGCCTCGCTGCAATGATATGTTCGCGCTCAGCCATTCGACCTCGATATCACGTTCAGGCATCCACGAGAAATCAGCTTAGCGACCCATCAATCGCCTTGCACGCGACCAACAGTTCCTTGACCGCATCGACCGACACCACAAGGTTCGCCTTCGCCTCATCGTCGAGCGCGATTTCGACGACCTTTTCTGCGCCGCCCGCACCGATCACCACCGGCACGCCGACATAGAGGTTATCGACGCCATATTGCCCGGTCAGGTGGACCGCGGCGGGCAGCACGCGCTTTTCATCGCCCAGATAGGCCTGCGCCATCGCAATCGCCGACGTCGCGGGCGCGTAAAAGGCCGAACCGGTTTTCAGCAGTGCGACAATCTCACCGCCGCCGCTGCGCGTGCGCTGAACGATCGCGTCGATCCGCTCCTTGGTCGACAGGCCCATCGCGATCAGGTCGGGCACGGGAATGCCGCTGACCGTCGAATATTGGATCACCGGCACCATCGTGTCGCCATGCCCGCCGAGCACAAAGCTCGTCACGTCCTTCACCGACACGTCGAATTCCTGCGCCAGGAACGTCGAGAAGCGCGACGAATCGAGCACACCCGCCATGCCGACGACCTTTTGATGCGGGAGCCCCGAAAATTCGCGCAGTGCCCATACCATCGCGTCGAGCGGGTTGGTGATGCAGATGACGAACGCATCGGGCGCGTTGGCGGCGATGCCCTCGCCGACCGCTTTCATCACCTTCAGGTTGATGCCGAGCAGGTCGTCGCGGCTCATCCCCGGCTTGCGGGCGACGCCGGCGGTGACGATGACAACATCGGCGCCCGCGATATCGGCATAATCATTGGAGCCGGTGATCTTTGCGTCAAACCCCTCGACGGGCCCGCATTGCGACAGGTCGAGCGCCTTGCCCTGCGGCACGCCCTCCACCACGTCGAACAGCACAATGTCGCCAAGCCCCTTCAGGGCGGCGAGATGAGCGAGGGTTCCACCGATATTTCCAGCACCGATCAGCGCGATCTTCTTGCGGGCCATAACATTTCCTTCCGCGTTTGGGGCCGCGTGCGGCCCGCATACCCATGCGACTTAGGCGCTTTGGCGGACCAGAGCAACCCGCGAAATCTTGCATGACCACCCCACTATTGCAACTTCATCTCAATAGCAAAAAAGCCCTCAGCCGCGTGCCCGATCGTCCGCGCCGTGCCCGCGCGCGCGATAATCATCGGACTGCATTTCGGTCAACCGGCTTACCGATCGGGCAAATTCGAATGCGCCATCGCCCGCAGGGTAAAGCGCATCGAAGGAGGCATCGGCAGCGGCGATCAGCTTGACCCCATATTCATACAACGCGTCGATCAGCGTCACAAACCGCGCCGCCTCATTGCGGTTTTCCGGGCCCAGCCGCGGAATTCCGACCAGAAACACCGTGTGATAGCGCCGCGCAACCGCCAGATAATCGGCCGCCCCGCGTGCTTCTCCGCACAGTTTTTTGAAGCTGAATACGGCCACCCCTTTCAGACTTTTGGGGACGTGCAGTATCCGCCCTCCACCCAGCACAATATCCTCGGCAGGCACCATCGCGCGGTCTTCGACCGGATAATCAGTCATGCGGAAGAACATGTCCGACAACGTCCTTGTTGCAGCCGGACCATTGGGGACGTGCCACAAAGTCTCACTACCCAGCCGGTCGAGCCGATAATCAACCGGCCCGTTGAGCGGCAACACCTCGGTCTTGTCGCCGATTAACGCAATAAATGGCAAAAAATGCTCGCGGTTCAGCCCGTCCTTGTAAAGATCGTGCGGCGGCCGGTTCGATGTCGTAACCACCGTCAGCCCGCGCGCCCACATCGCGGTGAACAGCCGCGACAAAATCATCGCATCGGCCGAATTATTGACCACCATTTCATCAAACGCGATCAGCCGCGATTCGCCGACCATCGCGGCGGCCACCGGCGCGATCGGGTCGCCCGCCTCCTTCCGGCGTTCCTCGGCGAGGCGCTGATGCACGTCGATCATGAATTCGTGGAAATGCACGCGCCGCTTGCGCCGGATGTCGAGGCACGTGAAAAACAAGTCCATCAGCATCGACTTGCCGCGCCCGACCCCGCCCCAGAGATAGGCTCCGCGCGGCGGATCGGGCAGCCGGCCGAGCGCGCGCCACAACACCGATCCGCGCCTTGGCGTTGCCTCCAGCGCGGTCGCAAGCGCGGCCAGCTTCATCGCGGCGGCCGCCTGTTCGGGATCGGGGCGCAGCTCGCCCGCCTCCACCAGCGCGCGGTAGCGATCGAATACAAAGGTCATTGCGGACCAGGCTTGCGGATCGTGGCGGCAAAGCTCAGCACCGGCGCGTCCGCCGCCGCCGCGCCCGGCTGCACCACCAGCCCGCGCAGGAACAATAGCCGCCCGGTCTCGCGCAGCAACTCGACGCGCGCCTCCACCGCATCGTCAATCTCGGCGCGGCCAATGAACTGCGCGGAGAA
>PNLG01000368.1 GCA_013822915.1 Sphingomonas sp.
GATCGGCTGGATCAATCACCGGGAATCAGGGAGTGGCCATCAAATCGCTGAACCAGCTCATGTGGCTGCGCACCGCAGTGATGACGGGCCGCAGGCGCTGGTTTGCGCTGCGCTTTGGACTGAAGTTGCACCCGAGTTCGTCAATCTCGACATCGGGGCGAATCGTGTCGGACGCGCGGGGCAGCATCAGCATCGGGCGCGATACGCTGATCGCGTTCAAGACGTTGCTGATCACGCGCGACGTGCGCACGGGCGAATCGCGCCCGATTACGATTGGCGCGCGCAGCTTTGTGGGCGGTGGGGCAATCGTGTTGCCGGGGGTCACTATCGGCAACGAAGCGATCGTCGCTGCGGGATCGGTCGTGATGGACGACGTGCCAGATCGCACGGTCGTGGCGGGCAACCCGGCCCGCGTCATTCGCCGCGATGTGGAGGTTACCAAGCGCGGTCGCCTCGCCAGCGCCGATCAACGTGCGCAGCGCTGGCAGGACTGATATTGGCGGCGGGCCTTCGAGGGTGAGCCACACCACGCGCGGCGATGCAGCGATGGCGGGTGAGGCGGGCCCCACCGTCACCGTGGCAATCGCCTGCTATAATCAGGCGCATTTCCTGGGCGATGCAATTTCCTCGATCCTGGTGCAGCAGCGGTTGCCCGACGCGATCATCGTCGTCGACGACGGATCGACAGACGATACCAAGGCGGTCGCGTCGGCACATGCCGGGGTCGCCTGTCTGCATCAGCGCAATGCGGGGCTTTCGGCGGCGCGCAATACGGCGCTGGCGGCGGCGCGAACGAGCCATATCCTGTTCCTCGATGCCGACGACCGGCTGTGGCCCGGGGCGCTGGCGCACGCGCTGGGATGTTTTGCTGTCATGCCCGATATTGCGTTTGCCTATGGCGGCTATCGCAATGTCGCGGTCGATCTGGCGCCGATCGCGTTGTGCCCGCCGGTCAGCAAGCCCGATGCGTTCATCGGCCTGCTCCACGATAACTTCATTGGCATGCACGGCACTGTGCTTTACGACGTGGCCAAGCTGCGCGGCATCGGTGGTTTCGACAAAAGCCTGCGCAGTTGCGAGGATTATGACGTCTACCTGAAGCTCGCGCGCGATTATCCCATCACCTGTTACCCCGAAATCGGCGCGGATTACCGTCGGCACGGCGCGAGCATGTCGGCAAGTGCTGCGCGGATGAGCCGCATCGCCCGGCAGGTGCTCGAGCGCCAGATCGATCGCGGCCTGACCGCGGAACAGCTGCTGGCGGCGCGCGCGGGCATCGCGTTCAACCGGCGTCACTATTCCTATCAGCTGATCGGCATGATCCGCCGCCAGCCAATCGCGTTCCCGCAACTTGTGTGGGCGGGATTGCAGCACGATCGCCGCTTTGCATTCAGGTTGATTGGCGCAGCATTGTCGGCGTTGCGACGCAAAGCGCGCTAGCCTCTTCGCCTCACCCAAGCACTAGCCGGGATTGCGGCAAGACACGGTGAGTAGCCCCTGGATATTTGGACGCGTTCGATCTTAATTTTTATAACAGGAAGTGACGATGGGAAGACTAATTTCAGTGATGAGTGCAAGCGTCATGCCGTGGCCCAGATTGCCGAGCGCGATTATCCGGTAGCGGACGTCTCGCGGCGGCTCGGTGTCAATCCGCAATCGCCGCATGTTCGATCATCTCGCACGCCTCCTTGAACGAGCATTATGCGCTCAAGTGACCGGCGCAGAACCATTGCAAGTCCAATTATGCGCCAGAGCTGTCCTTAAATACGCGTCCAACGGAAATACCAGACTTCATGCCCCTGTCGCCGCGCCTTGGCTTCGTAGCGTGTGGGGGGCCAGTCGGTGGGGCGGTTCAGGAAATCGGCCGCTCTGGTTGCGCACCATGCAAAGTCGCGGCGGTTGCGCATTACCATCATCGCCCATCGGCAGTAGGTGGGATCATCGGTGCCGAGCCGAAACTCGCCACCGGGGACGAGCTTGGCGGCGATCAGGTCGAGCGGGCCGGGGTTGACCATCCGGCGCTTGGCGTGGCGCGCTTTTGGCCAAGGGTCGGGGTGGAGCAGATACACCCGCGCGAGCGACGCGTCGGGCAAGCGTTCCAGCACGCCCAGCGCATCGCCCATGTGCAGCCGCATATTGCCCAAAGCGTCATCGCGAATATGGTTGAGCGCGCCGACCACGCCGTTCAAAAACGGCTCGCACCCGATAAAGCCATGGTCGGGGTGCGCGGCGGCCTGTGCGGCGAGATGTTCGCCCGCGCCAAAGCCGATTTCGAAATGCAGCGGGCGAATGTTGCCGAACAACCCTGCCGCACTCAGCGGCCCCGTTTCGGGTACCGCCACCTGCGGCAGCAATTCTTCGATCAGCGCGGCCTGCCCCTGGCGTAGCTTGTGCCCGGCGCGGCGGCCATAAAGGCGGCGGATGGTGGTCGGATCGCTCATCGCGCGCGGCCCTAACGCAGTGGGCGGCAAAGTCCAAACCGCGTCATCGCGCCGCACCCGTGCCAAGCATGGCCAGCGTGCGGTTAGTCGTGTAGCGCAGACGTCAATGTCGGCCCCGCGATCCGCTCTCGTCCCGTTCCTGATCGCCTGCCTTGGCATTTTCAGCTATTCGATCATGGACGCGCTGATGAAATATCTGTCGCTGCAAAGCGGGGCCTATAGCGCGGTGTTGTGGCGGTCGATCGCGGGCGTTGCGCTGACGGGGGTGATTTTTCTCGCGCGGGGCAATCGCTGGCCGGGGCGCGTGGCGATGCGGCTGCACGTGATGCGCGGGACAGCCGCCGGGCTGTCGGTGCTGCTGTTCTTTTGGGGGCTGGTGCATGTGCCGATCGCGCAGGCGGTCGCGTTGACGTTCCTTGCACCGCTGATCGCGCTGTTTCTGGCCGGGCTGGTGCTGGGTGAGGTGATTGGGCGCAGCGCGCTTGCGGGATCGGTCATCGCGAGCGCGGGGGTGCTGGTGATTGCGCTGGGGCAGCGCGGCGGCGGTGGCTCGGCACTGATGTGGCTGGGGTCGGGGGCGATTGTGCTGGCCTCGGTCCTTTACGCCGCCAGCCTGATCCTGTTGCGGCAACAGGCACAGCAGGCCAGCCCGCTGGAAGTGACGCTGTTCACCAGCGCGGTGATTGGCGCGCTGTTGCTGGCGGGGGCGCCGTGGCTGGCGGTGTGGCCGACGGTGGCGCAATTGCCCTGGATTTTGGTGGCGGCGGTGCTGGGGTCGATTGCCGCCTTTGCGCTCGCCTGGGCCTATGCGCGGGCAGAGGCGCAGTTGCTGTCGATGGTGGAATATACCGCGTTCATCTGGGCCGCGATTCTGGGCTATGTCGTTTTTGCCGAGCGTGTTTCGATGTTTACCGTGACAGGTGCAGTGCTTATCATCCTTGGCTGTCTGGTCGCGGTGCGCAGCAGTGCAGGCCGGACGCCGCCAACAGAGGTTACTGCATGATCGCTATCCGCTTTGCCACCCCCGCCGATGTCGGCACAATCCTGCAGTTCGTGCGCGAGCTGGCGATTTATGAGCGGGCGCTCGAACAAGTGGTCGCGACCGAAGCCTTATTGGAACAGGCGTTGTTCGCCGTGCCTCCCGCTGCCGAGGCGCTGATCGCCGAAGTTGATGGCGCGCCGGTTGGCCTCGCGCTGTTTTTTTACAATTTTTCGACCTGGACCGGATGGCGCGGGCTGTATCTGGAGGATCTTTATGTCTCGCCGCAGGCACGCGGGACCGGGGTGGGCAAGGCGCTGCTCAAACGGCTCGCGCAGATTGCGGTGGAGCGCGGCTGCAGCCGGTTCGAATGGGCCGTGCTCGATTGGAACACCCCGGCGCAGGAATTTTACAAGGCGATGGGCGCTACCATCATGGGCGATTGGCGGATTTGCCGTATGTCGGGTGACGCGCTGACCACATTTGCAGTCGCGCCATGACATTGGTGGTCCGCCCCGCGGCACCTATCGATGTCGACGCGATTTTTGAGCGGTTGCTCGGTTTCGGGCGGCATGTCGGCAACCCGGACTGGGTATCGACCACGCCCGACCAATTGGTGGCGGGCTTGTTCGGGTCGCTGCCACGCGGCTTTGCCCATGTCGCGACGGTGGAGGGGCGGGTTGTCGGGGTCGCGCTCTGGTTCTTCACCTTCAATTTCTGGATGGCGCAACCCATCCTTTATCTGGAGGATTTGTTCGTCGACGCCGACGCGCGCGGATCGGGCGCGGGTGAGGCGTTGATGCGGGCGCTGGCGGCAGAGGCGGTGGCGCGGGACTGCGCGTGGATGGATTGGCAAGTGCTGACCGACAATGTCGGCGGTCAGCGCTTTTACGACCGACTGGGCGCCGAGCTTCAGCCCGAATGGCGGCTGTGGCGGTTGGAGGGGGAGGCGCTTGCCGCGCTGGCGGACACGCCCCCCGATCCGTAATCTTCAGGCGGTCTTGGCCGCCTTGGCGCGCTCGATCGCCTCAACAACGATCTGCCGCGCGTCCGCCGCATCGCCCCATTTGCCGACGCGAACCCATTTTTCGGCTTCCAGATCTTTGTAATGGGTGAAGAAATGCTCGATCTGCGCCAGCACGATCGACGGCAAATCCTGACGCTCGCCAACATCGGCA
>PNLG01000024.1 GCA_013822915.1 Sphingomonas sp.
TGCCTCGGCGGCCTCGCGGGCGAGGCGTTCGGCCGCTTCGCGTTCTTCGGGTGTCAGCGGCACGGCGATGCGATATCGCAACACCGCGCACAACTCCTTGGCAACATTGGCGACCCAGCGCTTGACGGCAGGGCTGGTAGTTTCGTCGATTCTCAGTTCGGTGAAGTCCTGGAACTGGCGCTCCTTGACTTGCTCAAATGCCTCAGCATCAACTGGCTCAATGCCATCGACGTCGACGTAAAGGATCGGAAAGATCAGGCTCTGTCGTGGCAGATCGGGGTGCAGCTCGCGAAGGGCGTTTTGCCGCTCGATAAACAGCCACATTTCGCGCGCGCACTCTGTGCTTTGGATGAAACGGGGCGTGATGATTGGAATGAAAAAGGTTGATCGGCCAATAGCGCGCTCAATTTCCTCTTTCCACCCCGCGCCCCAGGGAATGGCGGCCACGTCTTGAAACAGGCTTACATCACGGCCAAGCTGTTGCATCAATTCGCGTTTCAGCGCGAGGCGAAGGTCGGTCAGCGCGTTCCCGGCCGCTTCGTCGTCGGCGCGCGCATAGCTCCAAAAGCCGATCGGCTCGAGCGTTGTCGTCCGCCCCGCTCCCGATGCCTTGCGCGTGTCGCTGCGTTGAACCGCCATCATTTCCCGCCTGATGCTGAACACCGACGATCCGCGGGCTGGATCGTCCTTGTTCGGATTGACTCGTGATGATTTGCCCCGACCTCTGACTTAGCAGTCGCTCAACCCATTCGACAAGCGCCGCTATTATCATTCCGGGCGCAAAAAACGTTGCGATATCGCCCATGTTGGTGAGCAAAGCTGCCCAAAATCTCGCACTGGCTCGCATGCACGGCGGATCATGCTATGGAGCACTGTGGGGCGGCGCGATTGGCAGGAGCGATCAGGATGACCAAGTCTACAACAACACCAGAGGCCGATGCGGCCCAGGATACCGCCACGAAAATGGCCGACAAAATGACCGAACAGATGAAGGCGGCGGGCGACACGCTGCGCAAATCGGGCGAACGCATCGCAGAGACCGGCACCGAGCTTGGCATGCGCCTGCTCGATCAGGCCGAGGCGAACACGCGCGAGGCGTTTGCCGCGATGCGCGCCGCCGCTCATGCCAAGGACGCCGCCGAAGTGATGCGCATTCAGTCGGATTATCTGCGCGATCAGGGCAATCGCGCGATCGAACAGGCGCGCGAAATCGGCACGCTCATCACCAGCTATGGCCGCGAGGCGATTGACCGCGTTACCAAGAAGGACTGACCGACCCTTAACGATGGCGGGCGCGTGCCATGCGGGGATGGCGTGCGCCCGTGATCGCTTTATAGCGGGCGATACGGTTTGTCGGGGACGTTCGCCTATGGTTCGAAAAATGCTGGCGGTACGCGTGTTTGCGGTGGTGCTGGCGGTCGTGCTGGCAGCCGCGCCGGTGATGGCGGCCCCCCGCACGGGGCCGGTGGTGCTGGCGGCGGCAAGTTTGCAAGAAGCGTTGAGCGAGGCGGCCGATCGCTGGGCCGCGCGCGGGCATGCGCGCCCGGTGCTGTCTTTTGCCGCGTCGTCGACGCTTGCGCGTCAGATTGCCGCGGGGGCGCCCGCCGACCTGTTTGTTTCCGCCGACACCGAGTGGGTTGACGACATTGCCCGCCGGGGGCTGGTGGCGGCGGGCACAAGCGCGACCTTGGCGGGAAATGCGCTGGTGCTGATCGCGCCCGTGCAGTCGCGCGTGCGGCTTGATTGGCGCAATCGGCGTGCGGCCGCAGCGTTACTGAGCGCGGGACCGCTCGCCATGGCCGATCCGGTGTCGGTGCCCGCTGGCCGTTATGGCGAGGCAGCGCTGCGGCGGCTGGGCCTGTGGGCGGCAGCCGCCCCGCATGTTGTCCGCGCCGAAAATGTGCGTGCAGCGCTCGCGCTGGTCGAGCGGGGGGCGGCACCGCTCGGGATCGTTTACGCAACCGACGCGCGGGCGGCAAAATCGGTGCGGATCGTTGCCGCATTTCCCCCCGCGTCGCACCCGCCGATCCGCTATCCGATCGTCCGGTTGGCCGCGTCCACCCATCCCGGTGGCGAGGCTTTCCGACGCTACCTGTTGTCGGCGGCGGGGCGGATGATCCTGCGCCGCTATGGTTTTCAGGTTCCCTGACGCCATGCTCTCGGCGGCCGAATGGTCCATTGTCAGCTTGACGTTGCAGGTGGGTGGGGCGGCGATGATCGGCACCTTGCCGGTGGCCTTTGCGTTGGCGTGGCTGTTGGCGCGCGGCCGGTTTCCGGGCAAGCTCGTGCTCGACGGGCTGGTGCATTTGCCGCTGGTGCTGCCGCCGGTCGTGACGGGGTGGCTGTTGCTGCTGGCGTTTGCGCCGGGCGGGCCGTTGGGGCGGGTGCTGCAGAGCTGGTTCGGCGTCACGTTGCTGTTTAACTGGGCGGGTGCGGCGCTCGCGAGCGGGGTGATGGCCCTGCCGCTGATGGTGCGCGCGATGCGGCTCTCGATCGAGGCGGTTGACGCGCGGCTGGAAAACGCCGCCCGCACGCTGGGCGCCGGGCGCTGGCGGGTGTTCTGGACGATCACGCTGCCGCTCAGCATGCCGGGGCTGCTTGCCGGGCTGGTGCTCGGTTTTGCACGCTCGATTGGCGAATTTGGCGCGACGATCACCTTTGTCGCCAATGTGCCGGGGCAGACGCAAACGCTGCCGCTTGCGATTTATTCGGCGCTGCAATTGCCCGATGGCGAGGGGGTGGTGATCCGCCTGGCCAGCATTTCGGTGGCGCTGGCGCTGGCGGCGCTGCTGGGATCGGCGGCGCTCGCGCGCCGGGCGGGGCGGGGGCGGCATGGCGTTTGACATCGACATTGCGGGCCGGGTCGGTGACGTCGATGTCGCGGTGCAGATCGCAGGCGGGGCGGGGCTGACCATTTTGTCGGGGCCATCGGGCGTGGGCAAGACGAGCGTGCTGAACATGGTTGCCGGGCTGCTGCGCCCGGCGCGCGGGCGGATTTGCGTGAGCGGGGACATATTATTCGATGCAGCCGCCGGGGTGGAGGTGCCGGTGGCGCGCCGCCGCGCAGGCTATGTGTTTCAGGACGCCCGGCTATTCCCGCATATGACCGTGCGCGCTAACTTGGGCTATGGCGCGGCTCGCCGCACACTTGAGATGGACGCGATCGGCTTTTTGGGGATCCACCACCTTCTCGACCGCTGGCCGCGCAGCTTGTCAGGTGGGGAGGCGCGGCGGGTGGCGATTGGGCGTGCGCTGCTCAGCAAGCCCCGCTTTCTGCTGCTGGACGAGCCGCTGTCGTCGCTCGACCGCGCGCACCGCGATGCGATCATGCGGGCGATTGAGCATATCCGCGATGTGCTTGCGCTGCCGATCCTGATGGTGACGCACGACGCCGCCGAGATTGAGCGGCTGGCGACGCAGACGATTGTGATGACGCGGTAGAGTCGGTTTCAGCTAAGCTGAAACAGGTGCGGCCCCTATGCAAGTGGAACAAACTCCCGCCGCCCGCCCGGTGCGACCCTCCCACTGCAACATGGGCCAATCGCACCGAGCGGCGGGGGTGAGGCGATGGGTTACTCGCTCACCGCCTCCTTTGGCGTGGCAAGTGCAGCTTCCATCCGCCGCTGTGCGACCCGCAGCGCCGCGTCGCGCGAGTTGGCCGTCACACGCAGGCGGTTCATGCCCGCGCCCGTGCCCGCCGGGATCAACCGCCCGACGATCACATTTTCCTTCAGCCCGATAAGCGTGTCCTGCTTGCCCTGCACCGCAGCCTCGGTCAGGACGCGGGTGGTTTCCTGGAACGACGCCGCCGAGATGAAGCTGCGCGTTTGCAGGCTCGCCTTGGTGATGCCGAGCAGCACCGGCTTGCCCTGTGCCGGTGTCTGACCCGCTTCCAGCTTCGCGTTGATCGCGTCCATTTCCTCGCGGTCAACCTGTTCGCCCGCCAACAGCGTGGTGTCGCCGCCATCGGTGATCTCGACCTTTTGCAGCATCTGACGAACGATGGTCTCGATGTGCTTGTCGTTGATCTTCACGCCCTGAAGCCGGTAAACTTCCTGGATTTCCGACACCAGATATTCGGCGAGCGGTTCAATACCCAGCACTTCGAGAATGTCGTGCGGATCGGGGCTGCCACCGATCAGATTGTCGCCGCGCTTGACGTAATCGCCTTCCTGCACGTCGATGACCTTTGACTTGGGCACCAGATATTCGACGACTTCGCCGCCATCCTCGGGTTGGATGCCGATCTTGCGCTTGGCCTTATAGTCTTTGCCGAACACCACCCGGCCGCTGACCTTGGCGATGATGGCATTTTCCTTGGGCTTGCGCGCTTCGAACAGCTCGGCGACGCGCGGCAGACCGCCGGTGATGTCGCGCGTCTTGGCGGCTTCACGCGACACACGGGCGAGTACGTCACCGCCGAACACCTTGGCCCCATCCTCAACCGACAGCGTCGCGCCGGGGGCAAGCATGTAACGACCCGCTTCGCCGCTCGCATCGTCGAGGAGCGTCAGACGCGGGCGCAAATCCTCCTTCGACTTTGACGCGGCGCGATATTCGGTCACGACACGCTGGGTAATGCCGGTCGCT
>PNLG01000084.1 GCA_013822915.1 Sphingomonas sp.
CGAAGCCGGGGAGGACGCTCATGCGGAATCCTCACAATGAGCCGCTAGACGCCGATCATTGCGACGATGCGCGCGGGCCGATCCGCAAGTGTGTCCTGACGGGCGCACGGGCGGATCGTGATGTGCTGATCCGGCTGGCGCTGGGGCCAGCGGGGCAGGTGCTGCCAGATGTGCGGGCCAAGGCACCGGGCCGTGGCGCGTGGATCGGGGTGACGCGCCCCGAGCTTGAGACAGCACTTGCGAAGGGCAAGTTGAAAGGGGTGCTGACGCGCGCGTTCAGGACGGGCGAGTTCCACTTGCCCGCCGACCTGCCCGCGTTGATTGCCGCGCAGTTGGAGCGGGTGCTGCTCGACCGGCTAGGGCTGGAGGCAAAGGCCGGGCATGTCGTGATCGGTCATGAACGGATCGACAAGGCGGCGCGCAGTGGCAAGCTCCACCTATTGTTGCACGCAAGCGATGCAGGCGCCGATGGCTCCCGCAAGCTGGATCAGGCATGGCGCGTGGGCAGCGAGGCGGAGGGGTCCGCATTGCGCGGCACCGTGGTGCCGCTGCCCCGCACAATCTTGTCCATGGCGCTGGGCCGCGAAAATGTGGTACATATTGGAATTGACAACCCCGGTGCCGCCGGGCGGTTGCGCGCTGCGCTTGACCGCTGGCTGCACTATATCGGACCCGAGCTGGCTGGCGCGGCTTGCGAAACATCTTCGCAAGGCGCAACGGCGTTGGCGATTGGCGCAGCAGCGGTAGCGGGCACGGCGACCACGACGCGTGATGTAATTGAGAATATCTGAGGATTTTGGGCAAGCTGATGAGTGACACCGACAACGACAAGCCGAAACTGGGCATGCGCGCACCGCTGGGCCTGAAGCGCACGGTCGAAACCGGCAAGGTGAAGCAAAGCTTTAGCCATGGCCGCTCGAACACGGTGGTGGTCGAAGTGAAGCGCCGTCGCGTGCTCGGCCGTCCGGGTGAGGGCGAGGCAGTGGTCGAGGAACAGGCTGCGCCGCCGCCGTCCGTGGCGCAGGCACCCGCGCCCGTCCCCAGCCCGGCGCTCGCCCCAGTCCCGGCCCCGCCCGCGCGCCAGACCGGCGACAGCCTGTTGTCGCGGCAGGAGCTTCAGGCCAAGCTGCTGCGCGAGGCTGAAGAAGCGCGGATGCTGGCCAATGAGGAAGCGCGCCGCCGCGAGGAGCGCGAACGCGCCGAAGCAGCAGAGGAAGAACGCCGCCGCGCCGAAGAAGCGCGTCTGGCAGAAGCGGCGGCCGCCGCTGCGCCAACGGCCGACGCCCCGGTCGGCGAACCGGCCGACACGTCGAGCGCCCCCGCCGCGCCGCCGCCCGCCGATGCAGCGCCGGTGACGCTGGCGCCCGACGCCAGCCTGCCCGCGCCGCGTCGCTTTACCCCGGTTGTGCGCCCCGAACGGCCTCAGCCTGCGCGTCCGGCGGCAGCGGAAGCCGCGCCTGCGCCTGCCACGGCGAGTGCGAGTGCGCCCGCCGTCACTGCTCAGCCCACGACGGCGGCCACTCCCAATTTCGGCCCGGCCAAGCGCCCCGCCTCGTCCGAGCCGCCCGCGCGGCCGACGCGCGATCGCAAGAGCGTCGATGACCGCCGTCAGTCGGGCAAGCTGACCGTCAATCGCGCGCTTAGCGACGATGGCGGCGCGCGCGCCCGTTCGCTCGCCGCGCTCAAACGCGCGCGCGAAAAGGAAAAGCGCCATTTCGGCCCGCGCGAGGCCCAGCCCAAGCAGGTGCGCGATGTCGTGGTGCCCGAGGCAATCACGGTGCAGGAACTCGCCAATCGTATGGCGGAAAAAGGAGCCGATCTGGTCAAGGCATTGTTCAAAATGGGCATGCCCGTCACGATTAACGCGACGATTGATCAGGATACTGCCGAGCTGCTGGTGACCGAATTCGGCCACAACATTACCCGCGTAACCGATGCCGATGCTGAACTCGCGCTGCAAACCGCCGATGATGCGGAGGACGCGCTTCAACCGCGCCCGCCCGTCGTCACGATCATGGGTCATGTCGATCACGGCAAGACGTCGCTACTTGACGCGTTGCGCGGCACCGATGTCGTGCGCGGCGAAGCGGGCGGCATTACCCAGCATATCGGCGCGTATCAGGTCACGATGAAGGACAAGTCGCGGATCACTTTCCTCGACACGCCGGGCCATGAAGCCTTTACCGAAATGCGCGCGCGCGGCGCCAATGTGACCGATATCGTCGTGCTGGTGGTGGCCGCCGATGACGGGTTGAAGCCGCAGACGGTGGAGGCGATCAGCCACACCAAGGCGGCAGGCGTGCCGATGATCGTTGCGATCAACAAGGTCGACAAGCCCGAGGCCAATCCGCAAAAAGTGCGCGAGGCACTGCTGCAATATGAAGTGATCGTCGAGGAATTGTCGGGCGATGTGCAGGATGTCGAAGTGTCCGCGCTCAAGAAAACCGGCCTCGATGACCTGATCGAAAAGATCCAGATCCAGGCCGAATTGATGGAGTTGCGCGCCAATCCCGATCGGATGGCCGAAGGTAGCGTGATCGAGGCCAAGCTCGACAAGGGGCGGGGGCCGGTTGCCACCATCCTCGTCAATCGCGGCACGTTGAAGGTGGGCGATGTGTTCGTGGTCGGCGCCGAAAGCGGCAAGGTCCGCGCACTGATCGACGACAAGGGCCGCCAGATCAAGGAGGCGGGCCCCGCCATGCCGGTCGAGGTGCTTGGCCTGTCGGGTGTGCCGATGGCGGGCGATCCGCTCCAGGTCGTCGAGAATGAGGCCAAGGCCCGCGAAGTGGCCGAATATCGCCACAGCGTGCTGCTCGCCAAGCGCACCACCGCAACGCCTGCCAGCCTGGAGAGCATGTTCTCCGCGCTGAAGGAAAAGCAGGCGATCGAATATCCGCTGGTGGTGAAAGCCGATACCCAAGGGTCGGCAGAGGCGATTGTCGCGTCGATCAACAAGATTTCGACCGCCGACATCCGCGCGCGCGTGCTGCATTCGGGCGTGGGCGGGATCACCGAAAGCGATGTGACGCTGGCGGGGGCGTCGGGCGCGCCGATTATCGGCTTTAACGTGCGGGCAAATGCCAAGGCGCGCGAAATCGCCGAACGGCAAAAGGTCGCGCTCAAATATTATGACATTATTTACGACCTGATCGACGAAATTCGCGCTGGGATGGCGGGCGAACTTGGGCCGGAAGCGTTTGAAACTGTGGTTGGCCGCGCCGAAATCCGCGAAGTCTTCCCCGCGGGCAAGCATGGCCGCGCCGCTGGCCTGCTCGTGGTCGATGGCCTGATCCGCAAGGCGTTGAAGGCACGCATCACCCGCAACGACGTTATCATCTATAATGGTGAAATCGCGTCGCTGCGCCGGTTCAAGGATGACGTCGCGGAAGTGCGCGCGGGGCTGGAGTGCGGGGTTACGTTCCTGAGCCATACCGACATCAAACCGGGCGACTTCCTGGAGACGTTCGAGGTCGAACTGAGAGAGCGGTCGTTGTAAGTGGTTGTCCGCGCTGCACCGACCCTTGGCGTTCTGGCATTGATCGGATGCGAAGCGGGTCAAGCGTTCGACGCCGCCGCATGGAAGCGTGACGGTGGAAAGGGCTATGAGACGGTCCGGCCATCGATGATTAATGATTTTCGTCGGCGATATCCGAAAGGCAGTGATCATTCCCGAGTTGTCGCAGCACTTGGCCCAAGCGAGGCCAAATTTTCCGATATCTGCAATGAACGTCCAGAAGTTGATTATTGCTCATTCTATTTCATTGGTAGCCGAGGTGTCGATCCAATCATGTTTGTCGTAGGATTTAAGAACAACAAGACCTTTGCGTACTGGGAACGGGAACTATGACAATTATGAAACCTTCCGAAACCCCTCAGGATCGCTCCGTCCGCCTGCTGCGTGTGGGGGAACAGGTGCGGCACGCGCTGTCGGACATTCTCGCGCGCGGTGATGTGCATGACGAGACGCTCGCCAAGCACTTGGTCACCGTCACCGAGGTGCGAATGTCGCCTGATCTGCGCCACGCAACCGCCTTTGTGAAGCCGCTGCTTGGCAAGGATGAGGAAGCGGTGCTAAAAGCTCTGCGCACCAACACGGCCTATCTGCAAAGCGAAGTCGCGCGGCGGGTGAACACCAAATATGCCGCCAAGCTCAAATTCCTGGCCGATGAAAGTTTTGACGAGGGCACGCGGATCGACCAATTGCTCCGCGATCCCAAGGTTGTGCAGGATTTGGGCGAAAAGGGCGGCGACGCGCCCGGCTGATGGCCAAGCTCTATTTCTATTATGCCAGTATGAATGCGGGTAAATCGACCAATTTGCTCCAGGCCGATTTCAATTATCGCGAGCGCGGGATGCGCACGGTGTTGTTCACCGCGGCGATTGATACGCGCACCGGACCCGGCACCATCACCTCGCGGATTGGGCTGACGCGCGCGGCGATCCCGTTCGACGCCGCGACCGATTTGGGCGCGATCGTGGTGGCTGCGCATGCCGAGGCGCGCATTGCCTGTGTGCTGGTCGATGAGGCGCAGTTCCTGACCCCCGTTCAGGTGCGTCAACTCGCATCGCTCGCCGATGAGCAGCGG
>PNLG01000164.1 GCA_013822915.1 Sphingomonas sp.
CGGCGTCAATTGGATGACGCACAAGCTCCAGACCGCCAGCCTCGACCATGCGGTGTGGCTGCACGAGCCGTTTCGCGCCGACGAATGGCTGCTCTATGCGTGCGACAGCCCGTGGACAGGCCATGCGCGCGGGTTCAACCGCGGGCGCATTTTTGCGCAGGACGGTCGGCTGGTTGCCAGTTGCGCGCAAGAGGGGCTGATCCGGCTGCGGGAATAGGGCTCACACACCGACAGACAGTAAATTGCCCGAAAACAGGCCAGCGGATGCACCCGGCAAAATTGGCTAATTCTCGATCTTGAACCGCACCAGCGTAAGACAGCCGCTGGCCCCCTGTGGCGATTCCCCCTTCACCGCCAAGCGCACGGCGTTCAACGCGGCCTGCCCAAAGTCGCTGCTTGGCTCGCTGGCGATCACGCTCCAATTGCCGATTTGTCCCCACGGGGCGACATCATAGCCGATCACAGCCCACCCCTCGACGCCGCGCCGACGAAAAGCGTCAGGATAAACGGGTCTCGGCTTGACCTTCCAATCGCCAGCGGCCGCACATGTCGCTTTCTCCCTTGCCAACAGCGCTTCGGGAACGGCAGGTGCCGCAAGCGTTGCCCCGGTCCGCAAAAATGGCGCAATACACCCGCGCCGCGCGCGCGGCTCAAAGCGTGACTGCGACACCGCATCAAACGCCGCCTTGTCTAGCGCGCCATTGCCGGTTGACCGATCAACTCTAAGGTTAATCGGCCGACCTCGCCCATCTATGTCAAAGCCAATCATGCTCCAACTGCGGGTGCCCGGCGCTTGCGGAATCGCTTGGAAATCGGGATAGGCGCGCAGTCGCGGTGCCGGTGTTGGCTTGAAACAGTCCCCATCGACTGGCCAGAACTGCCTTTGCTCCTCTTGTGCCAAGGGACGACCTGAGGGGAACAGCATGTAATCCTGCAACGCCTCGCGCGGGGCGTCGTCGATGTCGGTAATTATTGGCTGATACGTCACCCGGCATCGATCGGCGGGCATATTGCCGCTGAATCGGGCGGCGGCGAGCGTTGCCGTCAGGTCATTGCCGTAAATTGGTCGCGAATCCGCGATCCGGATCGACGCCGGGCGACCAGTCGCATCGATCGAAAATTCCAGTGTCACTGTGGCAGCCCGTTCCGAACGACCCCAGCCAATCGAATGGCTTGGCCGCGGCAACAGCACCGGTTGCCGCAGAGCGCCTGCACATTCAACCGGCCCTGCTCGCCACGCGATAAGCCGTTGCGCAGGGGGTGAAGGCGGCGGTGCAACAATCGGCACAGTGTCCTGAAGGACTACAGGTGAGTGCGCATACGGCGAACCGAGCGGCACGCTGGCCATCACCCAGCCGATCAATAGCGAGAGCTTAATCATACCACCTCCAGTCTAGGCCCTGAAGATGACAGGTTGACGCAGCCGGCCTCACGCCACCATCCTGCCATGGTCCTGTTCCGATCAGGATTGGAGCCATCCGCACCGATAATGCCTGTGCCCGCACCGCCACTCCATGATCCGTTTACCGTTGTGGCGCGACCATCGCTCGTCAATCTGCCGGGGAGTCTGCCGCTTTGTTTACCTTGCCCAAATCGTCGCGTCGACGGTTGATCGTGCACCTCGTCCCGCTGGTCCTGTTGGGCGGATGCAGCGGCAGCGCACCCACGATGAGCGGCATGATTGCCGCGATTACCGGGATGCCCGCTCCTGCCCCGGCGCCCGCACCGACGCCGACACCGACCCCCTCGCCGACGCCAAGCCCGGCACCCGCGCCGCCGCCAGCCGTCAGCCAGAGCCCGATTCAAATCGGGTCCTGGCGCGAGCTGATCCTGAACGCCAACGGCAGCATCAACCAAGCTGAATATCGCCGGGTTGCCGCCAATTACAACACGCCAGAAATCATGGATTACCGCCTCGGCCCGACAGCGGCAGATTTCGGCAATGCCACCAACACCGCAGCCACGCTGTGGGGGCCGGACATGACGAGCGGGCAAGGACTTTGGCCGAGCGGCGCGCTGCCTGTCAGCAACCCCGGCGAGCCCGAGAAATGCCTGCCGCCGAGCCAGCAGCCGCGCAATGAAGCCGAAGAAAGAGCGCGGGGACTAGAGGGCGGCGGTTGGCTGGTCGGCGGCCAGCATCTCTTCCTGCCCGACAACCCCAATGATCCCGGCTACAAATTCGGCATCAGCAACACGCGCGGGGCCGACGGAGCCTATTTCAATACCGGCGGCCTGTGCATGCGGTTGATCGCCGCGTGGAACCCCGATTGGTGGAACCGCAACAACATCGCGACGCCCGCCCAGCCCGAGGTGCGCGCACTCGCCGAACGGCGGCCCGACCTGCCGCTCGTTCCCGTCGCGATCGCACGCGGGCGCGCCAATGCGAGCCAGGTAAGCTTTGCAGCGTTCCGCGACGGCACCATCATCCCGATCGTGGTCGGCAACAGCGTTGCCTACAAGCTGTTCGCTGAAGGCATCCGGCTTCCTGCCGGTATGGTGCCGACGGCCATGGCGGTGACATCGGGCAACGAGTTCCTTGTCGTCACCGTTTGGGATACCAATACGGTCACGGGCAAGCTTGCCTTTGTCGCGCTGCAATCGCGCCAGATGGCCTGTTGCAATCCCGCGATCACCGGCCCTGAGGAACGCCATTACTGGGGCACGCCCGGCGCATGGACGATCCGCGGCATGAAGCTGCTCGGCTTTACCGATCTGCCCTTTGCCGCACCGACCAGCGTTGACGTTTCGACCAATCTGACGCTGCAGAACACGCGCGGTTTTGCCGACAACAACGATCCTGCCCGTGGCGACTTGTCGCAGCAATCGGCGCGCGATCTGTGGCGCGGGGTCAATCCGCTTTGGCCAGCGGAGAACCGTTGGCATCAGCTGGCGTCGGGCGGTTACGCGATTGTCGCCTCGCGCGCCGAGGGCAAGGTGAGCTTCATCGATATGACCCCGCTCTATGCCTATTATCGCGAGATGTATCTGACGACGCAGGCGAACTTCAATCGCACCACCAACACCAGCCCGACCGATCCGAACAAATGGCCGTTCGCATTTTCGGCCGAAGCACGTCAGCGCCCAAGCGTGGTGACGACGCTCGACATCGCGCAGCCAACGGGCGTCAGCGCCGGGGTCGAGGCGCAGGGATTCACCAATTCGCGCAGCGCCGAATATTTCGAGTATATCCAGCGCAGCCCCCGCGAAGCGTGGTCGGGCGTGGAGCCGGAGCGCTATCTCAGCCGCAGCCGCGCTTTTGTTGCGTCGATGGATGGCACGGTGCGCGGGTTCAACGTGCAGGGGCTGAACTTCCCAACCTCGCCGGTCGGCAAGACGGTCTCGGCCACCCCGTTGTTCAGCTTCGCCGCCGGGCGCAATCCCAATTTTGCCAGCGTCAATGCCACCGCCACGGCATCGGATGATCTGTGGCTGGTCAGCCGAGGTGATCGCCGCGTCACCTTTGCCTGGCCGACGGGCGATGTGCAATACAGCTTCACCGACAGCCGGATGGTCGATCCGGTCGCAGGGTCGGTGTCGTTCACCCAGGCCGGCTTTGGCGGCAATGGTGCCGGACGGGCGGTGAACACGCCGTTCATTTCGATCATGGATTTCAACGGAAAGGCGATCCTGACCTACGGGGTGCATCCACGCATTCGCAACACGACCGAACTCTACCCGTTCCGGCTCCCCTCGGGACAAGCCGTCGATGTCCTGTTCGGTTCGCGCGCGCCCTTCCCCGGCAAGCCGTTCATGATGGACCAGGAGGAAATAATCTGACGATCATGGGTTGGGCGGGCGGGCGCGCGCGCCCAAGTCTGGACTGTTGACGCAGCGCGCAACGAGCGCTGCGGTTACACCGCCGTCTTGCCATATTCCTGGCGCGTGACCGGGTGGCTCGACGACAGGCCGCCGTCAACCGCGATCGCTTGCCCATTGACATAGCTCGCATCATCCGAGGCCAGGAACAGCGCGACTTTCGCCAATTCCTCCGGCTGGGCCGCGCGCCGCAGCGGGTTGAGGCGGCCGACCTTTTCCATCTTGCCCGCCTCGCGCGCATAATCGAACGTCGGCTTGGTCATGCCCGTCTCAGTCAGGCCGGGGCAAATCGCATTCACCCGCACATTCGATCCCGAAAGCTGCTGCGCCGATGTCATCGCCAGATTGATGACGCCCGCTTTTGACGCCGAATAAGCGGGCGACCCCGCGCCCGATCTTATGCCCGCGACGCTCGCCGTCAGCACAATCGCACCGCCGCCCTGCTCGGCGATGGGGGGGGCTGCGTGTTTGACCGCGAGATATGGCCCGATCAGGTTCACGCGCAGCACTTCGGTGATGAGCGCAACATCGGTGTCGAAGATATTCGCCATCCCGCCTGAAATCCCGGCATTGGCAAACATCACGTCGAGCCGACCGAACTGCTGCACGGCAAGCGCAACCGTGCGCGCAACGTCATCCTCCAGCCCGGCGTCGATCTTTGTCGCAATCGCGGTGCCGCCCGCATCGCGGATCGCTTGCGCCGTCGCTTCTACCGCCTCGCTCCAGTCGGCACAGATGACGCGCCCCCCCTCAGCCGCGAACAAC
>PNLG01000394.1 GCA_013822915.1 Sphingomonas sp.
ATGCCGAGGCGCGGCGCGTCCCACGCAAAGTCGAGCTGCGGCCCGCGCGTCCCCCCATAGCGCAGGGCGCGCGAGCGCACCGGGTTCCAGATCAGCGCGTCGCCCTCAAACAGCGCATCGGCCAGCATCAGCGTGTTGCCGACCACCGGGGTCGCCCGGTCCTCGGCAATCAGTCCTTCGCTGTTAAGGCCCCGGACCGGATCGGGCTCTGCCCCGGCAAAAACCATCCGGTGCTCCTCGCGCGCGACGCCGTAAGGCAGCGGCCAGGCAAAGGCAGGGTGCCAGCCGAAACTGGCGGGCAGCGGGTCATCGCCCGGATTGCCGACCTTGGCCGTCATGGTCAGCGTCGCGCCGTCGATCGCAAAGCCGATTTCGAGCAGAAAGCCGAACGGATATTGATCGCGCGTTTCCGCTGTGTCGGTCATGCGGAGTATCGCGTGGCTGGCCGATGCATCGGCCAAGTCGAACATGGAGCGCCGCGCAAACCCGTGTTTTTCCATGCGGTAGGAGTCGCCCTCCACCCACAGCACATCATCATTCAACCGTCCGACAATCGGGAACAGGATCGGCGCGCGTCCCCGCCAGAACGCGGGATCGGCATCGGTCATCAATTCGCGCCCTGCCGCATCCTTTAGCGACGATAGCTCGGCGCCCAGCGGGTTGATCGCGGCCGAAAGCGCTTCGGAGCCGATGGTGATCCAGTTATCCACGCAGTGTCGCTCCCAATTTCCCGGCGGCTGTTACAATCTTGTCGGCAATCGCCTTCAGATCATCGTCGGTGAAGCTTTTGTCGACGGGTTGCAGCGTCACTTCGATCGCGAGCGACTTTTGCCCGTCGCGCTCGAACCGGTCGAACAGCCGCGCCGCCGTGATCGCCCGTTTGTCGGCGCCGCGCACGCAGCGCACCAGTGCGTCGGCGGCAAGATCGCCCGGCACGAGGAACGCGAAATCGCGCGTTACCGCTTGCAACGGTGGCGGGGTGTAAGCGGGGCGCATAAAGCCCGCGCCCGCGCCCGCTTCCTTGGCGCCCCGCTTGGCCGGAATCGCGTCCAGATAAAGCTCAACCGCTGCCACTGCGCCACCAAGGTCGAACGCTTTGAGCGTCAGCGGGTGGAGCATGCCAAAGGCCGCCAGCACCGTTTTCGGCCCCAGTCGCAGTGTCCCCGATTGGCCCGGATGCCACGCCTCCCCGGCATCTGCGAACACCTGGAGATTGTCGGTCGGGACGCTTGCTTCGCTCAGCAGTGCCAGCGCCTCGGCTTTCGCGTCAAACGCATCAAAGCCCTGCGCCTTGCCGCTGTCCCAGCGCCGCTGCGTCTTGTCGCCCGCCAGCACCGCGCCGAGCGTCATCCGCTCACCCTCGCTCAGGTAACGGCGGCCGAGTTCGAACAGCCGCACGCTGGCCACGCCGCGCTTCAGATTGCGCGCGGTTGCCGACAACAACCCCGGGAGCAGCGACGGGCGCATGACTTTCAGCTCTTCGCTGATCGGGTTGGCGAGCGTCCAGGCAAAGTTGTTCTCACGGCCGAACACCGCTGCCTGCGCCTCGGGCAGGAAGCTCCAGGTAATCGCCTCGTTCAACCCGCGCGCAGCGGCCGCCCGGCGCACCCGGCGTTCCAGCTTTTGGTCGGGCGTCGCGGTGGGGCGGGCAACGCCGGGCGCGCGGGGCAGCGGCACCGGCGGCACCTTGTCGATCCCCTCGATCCGGATCACTTCCTCAACCAGATCGGGACTGCCCTCGACATCGCGGCGCCAGCTTGGCGGCATCACCTGCCAATCGACCGACACGGCAAAGCCCAGCGATTCGAGGATTGCGCGCTGACGCTCCGGCGCGATGGCGAGCCCCCCCAGCGTCGCCGCCTGCTCGGGATCATAGGCGATGGTGCGCTCGCCCAGCGGCGGCGTGCCCGCCCGCGTGACCTCGCTTGGCGTCCCCCCGCACAGATCGACCACCAAAGCGGCGGCAATTGCCAGCCCTTCGTCAAGAAACGCCGGGTCGACGCCGCGTTCGAAGCGGGTGCGCGCGTCGCTGGTGAGGAGCAGTTTCTGCCCGGTGCGCGCAATGCGCTCGGGATCGAAATAGGCGCATTCGATCAGCACATCGGTGGTCGCATCCGATACGCCGGTTTCCTCGCCCCCCATGATGCCGCCAATGTCATGGACCTTGGCCGCGTCGGCGATGACCGTCATCGCCTCATCCAGCGCATAGGTCTTGCCGTTGAGCGCGACGACGCTTTCGCCCGCCCGCGCCCGCCGCGCGACAAGCCCGCCGTCGAGCTTTGCCATGTCGTAAACGTGCAACGGGCGGCCAAGATCGAACATCACATAATTGGTGATGTCGACCAGCGCCGATATCGGTTTCTGCCCGATCGCTTTCAGCCGCCGCTGCATCCATTCGGGGGCGGGGCCGTTGCGCACGCCGCGCACGATTTGCCCGTAAAAGGCCGGGCAGCCGTCCGGATCCTCGGTGGCTACTGCCGGCCCTGCGCCCGATACGGATAGCGAGACGGGCATTAGCGGGCGCAAACGGCCCATGCCGCCTGCCGCCAGATCGCGGGCGATGCCGCGCACGCCCATGCAATCCTGCTTATTGGGGGTCACCGACACGTCGATGACGGGATCGGTCAGCCCGGCATAATCGGGATAGGGCATGCCGATGGACGCATCACCCGCCAGTTCGATGATGCCGTCATGATCCTCCCCCAGCTCCAGCTCCTTCGCCGAACACATCATCCCGTTGGAGGTGACACCGCGAATCTCGGCGACTTTCAGCTCAAAACCGCTGCCGGGCACAAAGGCGCCGGGGGGGCCGAACACCCCGATCAGGCCGGCGCGCGCATTCGGCGCCCCACACACCACTTGCATCGGGCCGTCACCGGCATCGACCGACAACACTTGCAGCTTGTCGGCCTGCGGGTGGCGTTCAGCGGTCAGCACGCGCGCAACCCGAAAGGCGGCGAGCGCGGCGCCGGGGTTCTCCACCCCCTCCACCTCCAACCCGATCCGGGTCAGTGCAAGCACGATCTCGTCAAGGGTCGCCTGCGTCTCCAGATGCTCGTGGAGCCAGCTCAGGGTGAATTTCATGCGCCCACTCCCCCCGAAAGCGTCGGCACGTCGAGCACGCCAAAGCCATAATGCCGCAGCCAGCGGATATCGCCGTCGAAAAACGCGCGCAGATCGTCCATGCCGTATTTGAGCATCGCCAGCCGGTCGATGCCGCAGCCAAAGGCAAATCCCTGCCATTCATCGGGGTCATAGCCGCCCGCCGCGATCACCTTGCGGTGGACCATGCCGCTGCCCAGCACTTCCATCCAATGATCGCTGCCGCCGATCACGCGCTTCCCGTTCTGGATGGTGTAGCCGACATCGACTTCGGCGGATGGCTCGGTGAAGGGGAAATAGCTCGGGCGCAGCCGCAGCACGATGTCGTCGCGCTCGAAATAGGCCTTCAGAAACGTCTCCAGCGTCCATTTCAAATGGCCGAGCGTAATCCCCTTGTCGATTACCAGCCCCTCTACCTGATGGAACATCGGCGTGTGCGTGGCGTCGCTGTCGGAGCGATAGGTGCGCCCGGGCGCAATGACATAGACCGGCTTGTCGCCACCCGCTGCCTGCATCGCGCGGATTTGCACCGGGGAGGTGTGGGTGCGCAGGACCATCCGCGCGTCATTTTCCCCGGCGAGGTAGAAGGTATCATGCATCGCCCGTGCAGGATGCGTTTCGGGAATGTTGAGTGCGGTGAAATTATACCAGTCGCTCTCAATCTCCGGCCCTGTCGCCACCGCAAAGCCCAGATCGGCGAAAATTTCGGCCAGCTCGTCCATAACCTGGCTCACCGGGTGGATCGTCCCCATCGTCAGCGGTTCCGCTGGCAGCGTGATGTCGAGCGTTTCGGCGGCGAGGCGCGCGTCGAGTGCTTCGCGTTCCAGCGCGGCGCGGCGGGTGGTGAGGGCCGTCGTCACTGCTTCGCGAAGGGCGTGGATGCGCGGGCCTTCGCTCTGGCGCTGGTCGGGCGACATCGCGCCGAGCGTTTTCAACAACGCGGTGATGCTCCCCGATTTGCCAAGCGCGGCGACGCGAATCGCCTCCACCGCATCGGGGGTGGCAGCGGCATCAATCTGGCCGATCAACTCGGCGTGCATGTGATCCAGGGTCGTCATCAATCATCCTTCGCTGCTGGGCGTGCTAGCGGGTGATGCGCCAAAGAAAAAGGGCGCCGGTGATGTCACCGACGCCCCATTTCGTGGTTGCGCTCAGATCCGCTCAGGCGGCTTGGGGCAGAGCCGCTTTTGCTTGCGCAATGATGCCGCTAAACGCTGCACCCTCATGCATGGCGATATCGGCGAGCACCTTCCGGTCGAGTTCGATGCCCGCAAGCTTCAGCCCGTGCATAAACTGCGAATAGGTCAGCCCTTCGGCGCGAACGCCGGCGTTGATGCGCTGAATCCAGAGCGCCCGGAATGAGCGCTTCTTGACCTTGCGGTCGCGATAAGCATATTGCCCTGCCTTTTCAACGGCCTGACGGGCGATACGGATCGTATTCTTGCGGCGGCCATAATAGCCCTTTGCCGATTCA
>PNLG01000196.1 GCA_013822915.1 Sphingomonas sp.
GGCGCGCTGATGCTGGAGGCAGTCGCGCAAGGGCTGGGAGTGGCCTTCATGCACGACAGCCATTTCGAGGACGCGCATGACCCGCGGCTGGCCAAGCTGTTCGATATCAGCGTCGAAAGCCCCTATAGCTATTGGTTCGTGTGCCGACCGCGCGCGTTGATGCAGCGCCCGGTCAAGCTGTTTCACGAATGGCTGATCGAGGCTTTGACGGCGCCTGCCCCATAACGGGCCGCGCCCCTGCTTAACTCGCGCGGGCGCTCACGATCTTGCCCGGTGCGCGCGGCGGCTCGCCCTTGGGCAGCGCGTCGACATGCTCCATGCCCTCGCTCACTTCGCCCCAGACGGTATATTGACCGTCGAGGAAGGTCGCGTCGTCAAGACAGATGAAGAACTGGCTGTTCGCGCTGTTCGGGTCGCTGGTCCGCGCCATTGAGCACACGCCGCGCACATGCGGTTCGCGGCTGAATTCGGCCGTCAGATTGGGCAGGCTCGACCCGCCCGTGCCGCGCCCCGTCGGATCGCCGCCCTGCGCCATGAACCCGGCGATCACACGGTGAAAAACGACGCCGTCGTAAAACCCCTCATTCGCAAGCGTCGCGATGCGTTCGACATGGCCCGGCGCGAGATCAGGGCGCAGCCGGATCGTCACATCGCCGCTGTCGAGCGTCATTACCAGAGTCGAAAACTGATCGGTCATCGGGCCATCCTTCGTTGTGATGCCGCGCCCCTAGCCAGCTTGCGCGGCGCTGGCAAATGATTGGCTTTGTCGCGCACCCGCGCTAAGCCCACCCCGGCGCGTTTAGGCAGGGAGGTGCGGCGGATGACCGAGAATATGCCCGGCACGCAGGAAACCGAAAGCAGCGCCGACACCAGCCAGCTTGACGCCGATGACCGGCTGAAGCCCGCCTTTGTCCGTGCCGTGCTCGACGCGATCGACAGCGGCGATGCGGAAGGCGCGCGCGCGCTTGTCGAACCGCTGCACCCCGCCGACATTGCCGATCTGTTCGAGCTGGCCCCAGCCGATCAACGCGCCGCCCTGGCGACTGCGATCACCGAGTTGCTCGACGGCGACGTTCTTGCCGAAATGAACGATTATGTGCGCGAGGAGCTGATCGACGCGCTCGACCCCCGCCAGGTCGCCGACATCGCGGCTGAACTCGATACCGACGATGCGGTCGCGATCATCGAGGACATGGACGCCGCCGATCAGCGCGAAGTGCTGCGCGCGCTCGACCCCGATGACCGTGCCGCGATTGAGGAAGCGCTTTCTTTCCCCGAGGAATCGGCCGGGCGGCTCATGCAGCGCGAGCTGATCGCGGTGCCGGAACATTGGACAGTCGGCAATGTGCTCGACTATCTGCGCGGCAATGAGGAGCTGACCACCGATTTCTGGGAAGTGTTCGTCGTCGATCCCGCGCACCGGCCGATTGGCGCGTGCCATTTGTCGTGGATCATGCGCACGCCGCGTTCCGTCGCGGTCGGCGATGTCATGCAGCGCGAGCAAACGCTGATCCCGGTCGATATGGACCAGGAGGAAGTCGCGCTGCGTTTTCAGAAATATGCGCTGATCTCCGCCGCCGTGGTCGATGCAAGCGGGCGGCTGGTCGGGATGATCACCGTCGACGACATCGTCCACATCATTAGCCAGGAAGCGGGCGAGGATATTTTGCGGCTGTCGGGCGCGGGCGATGGCGACATTAACGAACCCGTGCTCGACAGTTACCGCGCGCGGGTGCGCTGGCTGATTTCCAACCTGTTCACAGCGCTGCTCGCCTCGTCGATCATCGCGCTGTTCGAGGGGACGATTGCCAAGATGGTTGCGCTCGCCACGCTGATGCCGATTGTCGCAGGCGTCGGCGGCAATGCGGGGACGCAGACAATGGCGGTGACCGTGCGGGCGCTTGCGACGAATCAGCTCACCCGGTCAAACACCTGGCGGTCGATCATGCGTGAATTGCGGGTGGCGGTGCTGAACGGCGGCACGATTGCGATCGTGATCGGCATTGGCGTGTCAGTGGTGTTCGGCAATCCGCATCTGGGCGCCGTGATTGCCGCCGCCATGCTGACCAATATCGTCATTGCCGGGCTGGCAGGCGTCATGGTGCCGGTCGCGCTGGAACGGATGGGCGCGGACCCGGCCGTTGCCTCGTCGATCTTTGTCACGATGACGACCGATTCGATGGGGTTTCTGGCGTTTCTCGGGCTGGCGACGTGGAGCGGGCTGGTCGGCTGAACATGCTCCATCTGACCAAGGTGGCATTCGGCACCCAAAGCATTGAGACGCTCGCCTCCTGGATCGACGAGTGCGGCGCGCAAGGAGCGCTGTTCCTGACAACGCGCTATCTGCCCAAGCGCCATGCCGAAATCGCCGGGCAGGGATCATTATTCTGGATTTTCAAACATCAACTCGTCGCGCGCTCGCCGATTTTGGCGTTTGATGAAGCAGACGCGGGACGTGTCGCGATCCGGCTTGCCAGCCCGCTGATCGCGGTGCGCCCCAGCCCTAAACGCGCGCATCAGGGCTGGCGCTATCTTGAGGCAGCCGATGCACCGACCGACATTGGTGCAGAAATGGCGGGAGAGGTGCTGCCAAGCGGACTTGCCCGCGATCTGGCGGCGCTGGGGCTGATCTAGCGCTTGGGCGTGCAGACCACCGCGCCGCCGCCAGTTGCCTTTACCCGACACGCGGGCGACCCGGCCACCGTCACACTGCCCAGCCCATTGGCAATAATGTCCGCCGTATAGCGCGCCGCCACCGCGACCTCACCGGGGCCATCGGTGCTAACAAAAAGGTCATTGGCGATCAGCGCACTCGCCGCATAGCTGCCCGGCCCGGTGATTAGATAGCGCGCACTCCCCGCCTTCCCCGCCAGCGTCATCGTGCCAGCCCCCGTAATCGTCGCGACCAGAGTGTCCGCTGCGACCCCGGCGACGCTGAGCGTGCCCGACCCATTGACCGCGAGGTCGATGCGCTGCGCCACCATCCGGTCCACCGTCACGCGTCCGCCGGCATTGACCGCGATCCCGCGCAGCACTGGCGTGCCCAGCGTGACGCTGATCGGGCGCCGTGGTCCGGCGTCGCGCGCACCCGACAGCGCAATCCGCCGCCGCACGGTCAGCGTTTGCCCATCGACTTTCAGCAGCAAGCCATCGAGGGCGGCCGTATCGCCCGTTGCCATCGCCCCGGGCGCAGTGCCGGTGCGGACTTCGACATCAATGGGTCCATCAACGCGGACCCGGTCGAAACTGGTCACGCTATAGCGCCGCTCGGGCCCCGGCGCGGCGCCAGTCGCGCCAAGCGCCAGGGGGAGCAGGATAAGTGCGCGCATAAACGGCTTGTCGCACCGCCACGGGGTCGCGCGCAAGCTATTTGCCGCAGCGCACGTCGCCCGACCCTCTCTTGCTTGTGGTGC
Organism: Sphingomonas sp.; assembly: GCA_013822915.1. Lineage (GTDB taxonomy): Bacteria > Pseudomonadota > Alphaproteobacteria > Sphingomonadales > Sphingomonadaceae > Sphingomonas. Next base: position 3,414 of record PNLG01000196.1, read on the forward strand.
AGGTCGCGCCGCTACCCAAATCGACATCGCCCGAGCCCAGAATCGACACCGTCGCCGGCCCGTTGACGGTGGCAGCAACCGTGCCCGACCCAGCAATCGAAACCTGCGCGCGGGTGGCCTTTACGCCCGTCGCACTGATATCGCCCGAACCGGCAATGTTGATGGTAAGGTCATCGGCGCGGCCCGTCGCCGAGATGTCGCCCGATCCGGCGATCGAAAAGCTGGCGGCCCGGGTGTCGAGCGCGTCAATGCGGATATCGCCTGACCCTTCAACGCTGGCTGAAAAGGCGTCGGCCTGCGCACGCGCCACGTGCATATCGCCCGAACCCGATGTCGCGGCGCGCGTGATGCGCGGCATGGTGACAAAAATCCGCGCGCTCCGGCCGCTCCAGCTCCAATTGCCGTTGCGTTTGCGGGTGATCCGCAACGTGTCGCCGACGCGTTCGATAACGAGGCGATCCAGAACCTTTTCCGGGCCGTCTGCCCGGACGGTAAATTCACTCGCCAGCTTAACCTCGACATCGTCCGAGCCGCGCAGATCGATGCCGGTGAAGTCGCGCACTGCAAAGCTGCGGCTGGCCGACGCGCTCCCTGCGCCGTCGCTGCCATGAGCCGCTGCCGAACAGCCGCCGAGCGATAGCGCTGATGACAGGGCAAGCGCCGGTGCCATCCCCAAGAAGAGTTGATAAATTCGCATCGCTAATCCTCTCCAGATGTGTATTGCCTTAATAACACACAATCTGGGCAGGCTCAACCCGGCATAGCGGCTGCAATGAAGCGGGGCGGCGCCGCGCGTTGCGGCCCGCCCCGTTCACCAACTATCATGCCCGACAAATGCGGTCAGGCGACTTCCTTGTCCTTGTTATGGACCGCGGCGGCCTTGCGCAGGATTTCGAGAATTTTTTCCTGTGCAGTCGGCTCGTCCACCTGCTCCATCGCGGCGAGTTCGCGCGCCAGACGGCTGGTCGCAGCTTCGAAAATCTGCCGCTCGGAATAGCTTTGCTCGGGCTGATCATCGGCACGGAAGAGATCGCGGACCACTTCGGCAATCGACACAAGGTCGCCCGAATTGATCTTCGCTTCATATTCCTGGGCGCGGCGCGACCACATTGTCCGCTTGACACGCGGTTTGCCGGTCAGCGTCTCGAGCGCCTCGCGC
>PNLG01000089.1 GCA_013822915.1 Sphingomonas sp.
GGTGGCCACAGGCGTGGCTGGGGCTGACCTTTTCCTGGGCGGCGCTGGTCGGGTGGAGCGAGGCGGCGGGGGCGCTCGCGCTCGCGCTTCCCGGCGTCCTGCTTTATGCCGGGTCGGTCGCGTGGGTGATTGGCTATGACACGATTTACGCGCTGCAGGACCGCGATGACGATGCGCTGATCGGGGTGCGATCGTCGGCGCGGGCGCTGGGCGCGCGGGTGCGCGGGGGCGTGGCGGGTTTCTATGCGGTGGCGCTGTTGCTGTGGGCGGCGGCGATCTGGGGCGTGCGGCCCGATCCGCTGGCACTGGCGGCACTCCTCCCGGTGGCGATCCACCTTGGCTGGCAAGTGGCGACGCTCAACCCCGATGATGGCGACAATGCGCTCGCCCGGTTCCGCGCCAATCGCGGTGCCGGGCTGCTGATGTTTCTGGCCTGTGTCGTGGTCGGCACAGCAAGCGCTGGCTGAATTCGCAGTTCAAATTGCGCGCAATGCCGCCTAAGCCCCATCCATGAAGACGATCGAATATGCGTGCGCGCGGGCGCAGGACATTGTGGCGCGCGCGCAGGCGGCGGGCGCCGATGCAGCCGATGCGGTGTATGGCGCCGACACATCAACCGATGTCTCGGTCCGGCTGGGCAAGCTGGAGGATGTCGGCCGATCTGAAAGTGCCGAGCTTGGGCTGCGCGTGTTTGTCGGGCGCCGCAATGCCAGCGTTTCCACCTCCGATTTCAGCGACACGGCGCTTGCCAATCTGGTCGAGCGGGCGATTGCGATGGCGCGCGAGGCGCCCGAGGATGAATGGGCAGGGCTTGCTCCCCAGGATCGGCTGATGACCGGTCCGATGCCCGCGCTCGACCTTGACGACGGCGGCGATATCGCGCCCGAGGCGCTGAAGGCCCGCGCGCTGGAGGCAGAGGATGCCGCGCGCGCCGTCCCCGGCGTCACCAACAGCGAGGGCGGCAGCGCGAGCGTGGGGCGCGGGGTGACCGCGCTTGCCACCAGCCACGGCTTTGTGGGGGGCTATGCCGCGTCGAGCCACGGCATCTCCGCCAGTGTGCTTGCCGGGGCAGGCAGCGCGATGGAGCGCGATTACGCCTATCACAGCGCCCGCCATTTCGAGGATCTTGACGCGCCCGCCATCATCGGTCGCCGCGCGGGCGAGCGGGCGGTCGCGCGGATGAACCCGGCGCGGATCGACAGCGGCGCGATGTCGGTGGTGTTTGATTCGCGCGTCGGCAACTCGCTGCTCGGTCATTTGCTCGGCGCGATTGCGGGGGCAGCAATTGCGCGGGGGACCAGCTTTCTGCTCGACGCGCTCGGCACCCAGATATTTGGGGCCGACGTTGCAGTCATGGACGAACCGCTGCACCGCCGCGGCTTGCGATCGCGCCCCTTTGATGGCGAGGGGTTGCCGGTTGCCGCGCGCGCGCTGGTGTCGGGGGGCGTGCTCCAGACTTGGCTGCTCGACAGCGCGTCGGCCCGGCAATTAGGTATGGCGCCCACCGGCCATGCCGCACGCGGTGGCGCGGGTGCGCCGGGGGTGTCGGCGAGCAATCTTGCCCTTCAGCCCGGCACTGTGTCGCGTGACGCGCTGATCGGCGGGATCAAGCGCGGGGTTTATGTGACCGAACTGATCGGGATGGGCGTAAACGGCGTGACGGGGGATTATTCGCGCGGCGCGTCGGGGTTTCTGATCGAGGATGGGGCGATTGCGGCCGCTGTCTCCGAATTTACGATCGCGGGCAATTTGCGCGACATGTTCCGCGCGCTTGTGCCTGCCGATGATCTGGTGCTGCGCTATGGCATCAATGTGCCGACCGTGCTGGTCGAGGGGATGACGGTGGCGAGTGGCTGAGCTGATCGACGCCGTCACCGCTATCGCAGCAGAGGCAGGCACGCTCGCGCTGCGCCGTCTGGGCGAGGGTTTTGAGCGGTGGGAGAAGGCGGGCGGCGAGCCGGTGAGCGCGGTCGATCTGGAGGTCGACGCGCTGCTGCGCGCCCGGCTGTCGGCGCTCATCCCCGATGCAGGCTGGTTGTCGGAGGAGACCGCCGACAATGCCGACCGCTTGGCGTGCGGGCGGGTGTGGGTGGTCGATCCGATCGACGGCACGCGCGATTTCTTGCGCGGGCGCACCGGCTGGGCAGTGTCGGTTGCGCTGGTGGAGGCGGGGCGCGTGGTGCTCGGCGTGCTCGATGCACCGGCGCGGGGCGATTGCTGGCGCGCGGTCGCGGGCGGCGGCGCGACTCGCAATGGGGCAGCGCTGCGGTGTGGCGCGCGGGCGGTGCTGGGCGGCGCGCGAGTGCCCGCCGACAGCCTACCGCGCCCCGACGCCGATCTGGTGCTGGTCGAAAAGCCCAATTCGATCGCGCTGCGCATTGCCAAGGTTGCGGCTGATGAGGCCGATCTGGTCGCGACGCTACGCTGGGGCCATGAATGGGACGTTGCCGCCGCTGTGCTGATCGCCGCCGAGGCGGGCGCCAGCGTCAGCGATGCACTGGGCGCGCCACTGGCGTTCAACACCCCGCGCGCGCAGGCCTTTGGCGTTGTCGTGAGCACGCCCGCCATCCATGCAGCCGCGATCGAGCGACTTTCCGAAAGGGCGCACGCGCTGGTCGGTCATTGACGCGCCGCCGCTTGCAGTCGGCGGGCGACGGTCATAGTCTTGGGTATCAAGGGATTATGGCCATGAGCGAACCGACAATCAGCTGGGACGACATCCTCGAAGTGGGTCAGGGCGGGCCAGGATGCGGGCAGTTGTTCGTCAACGGCAAGCAGCCCAAGGGCGCGTTCCGCTATCTCCCGCCAGCACTTTATCATGACGGGCATGTCTATGCCTCGACCTTTGTGCCCGGTGGCTTCATTGTCTGCGAGATTGACCCGGTAACGCTTGCCCGCCGCGAAGTGACGGCGCGGCTGCCCTATGCCCGGCTGGAGGCGATTGACGGCGACGAGATCGTCTATTTCGACCATTTTGAGCGCGATAGCGTGTCGCGCGTGGCGATTGCCCGACCCCGGCCGGTGACAAGCCCGCTGATCGCGCGGCTGTTCGGGAAGCGTTGAACGGCCTCCCGCAACCACTCAGACCCCTAACCCTCCTCAGCGATTTTTCGCAGCGCGCGCTCGAACGCTTCGGGCGGCTGGCCACCCATGATGAGATAGCGGTCGTTGATGACGATGGCGGGCACCGCCGTCACCCCTTGCGCATGCCAGTGACGCTGTTCGGCGCGCACTTCGTCGGTGTAGCGACCGGTGGCGAGCACCGCGCGTGCTTCATCGGGGTCAAGGCCGATATCGGCGGCAGCGCAAACCAGCGCGTCGGCATCCGACGGATTGCCGCCCTCGCTGAAATACAGCGCGAACAGCCGGTTTTTGAGCGCGGCCTGCTTGCCCTGCGCCTGCGCCCAGTGGAGCAGGCGGTGGGCGTCGAACGTGTTGTAGATGCGGCTCTCCGCCGTTCCCGTCATCGCAAAGCCAAGCTCGGCGGCACGGGCCCGGATATCCGCGCGGTTGCTCGCCGATTGCTCGGGGGTCGCGCCGTATTTTTCGGCGACATGCTCGGCGATATTCTGCCCCTCGGGCGGCATGTTGGGGTTCAGCTCAAACGGGTGGAAGGTGATCGTCGGCGCCACCACCTCTGCCGCCGCCGCCATCGCCTGTTCCAGCGCGCGCAGGCCGATGACGCACCAGGGACAGACAATGTCGGACACAAAGTCGATCTTCATCGGCGCGGGGTGTCCGGTCATGCCGCGCCCTCATCCCCGCGATATTTGATTTCGAGGAACCGCCCGCGCGTCGCCAGACTGTCGAGGTCACCTTGCGCGAGTTCGGCGGTCATGTCGCCAATCTCCTGCTCGATCAGCCTCAACCCGTCGATCAATTGCGCATCGGGGGTTTTGCCGTTGCGCGGCACCTGGCGCAGATTGGCGGGCACTTTTTGGTAGTCGCCGACAAATTCGGGGAGCTGTTCGCTTACCAGCTTGCGCAGTTCGGCCGCCGCAGGCGCTGTATCGTTCAGCCCGGCAAGCTGCGGCCTTAGCGTGTCGAGCCGGATCGCAATCGCGTCGAGCAACGGCACAGCGGGGGCGGGGAGCGCGGGGCGCTGCGCCTCCAGCCAGCGTTCAGTCTGGGCGGGAAGGGCGGCGAGTGGCACCTGACGCAGCTTGTCGGGCGAGGGCGGCGGGGCGCTGGGCGCCATCGCGAGCGCGAGCGTCGCCACCAGCATCAGCGCCATCACCCCCACCGCGCCGAGCAGGCCGAGCGGCCCGACCGCCAGCCCGACCACAATCGCGGCGACCAGGATCAGCCCATTGGCACCCGCAATCCGCGTCAGCCGCCGGGCGACTTCGTTCACCTTGCGCCGCCCGCGCGCGTTATTGCGCCCGCCCGCCAGCCGGTTGGCGGCGGCGCGTTCGAGCACGTCGCTGGCGCGTTGCATGATGTCGTGCGGGTCGCTCATACCGCTTCCAGCTTGAACACGTCCCCGCCGCCCTGGGCCGCGCCCTCGGCCCGCGCGATATAGCCCTTGGACTTTTCAACCTCGTTCGACAGCGCGTTGACG
>PNLG01000263.1 GCA_013822915.1 Sphingomonas sp.
TTAACGGCTGGGGCGGCAAATATGATCTGCCGGGCGATGAGGATATCGGCGCGCGGCTCGCCAAATTGCGCCGGATCGAGGCTGTTGAGTGCGACTGGATCTTGGAGGGCGGGGCGATTGACGGCGATGGCACCGGCCTCGTCGTGACGACCGAGCAATGCCTGCTCAACCATAATCGCAATCCGGGTTTGTCGCGCGAGGGCGTTGCGCAGCGATTGCGCGACGACCTTGGCTTTACTCAAGTGATCTGGCTGGGCAATGGCCTGCTCAACGACCACACCGACGGTCATGTCGACAACCTCGCGCGGTTTGTCGCAGCCGGGCGCATCGCCATTCCACAAGCCGCCGAGAATGATCCCAATTGGCGCGTCTATCAGCTCGCCGCCGAGCGGGTGCATTTCTCTGGCGCGGACGTGGAGGTGGTGCGGGTGCCGTCGCCGGGGCGGATCCTGCGCGATGAAGAAATTGTGCCCGCGAGCTATATGAATTTCTACATCGGCAATGCCGCCGTCGTCGTCCCGGTTTATGGCGCGCCCGAGGATGAGGCCGCCGTTGCCGCCTTTGCGGAGATTTTCCCCGACCGGCGGGTGGTGGGCCTTCGCGCCGACCATATCCTGACCGGCGGCGGCAGCTTTCATTGCATCAGCCAACAGATTCCGGGCTAAAAAAGGGAACGTTCATGACCGAGATCACCGTCGCCGCGCTCCAGCTGAGCTTTGGGCCGGATCAGGCCGCCAATATCGCCAAGGTAGCCAACGGCGTGCGCGAAGCAGCGGCGCGCGGCGCGCAGGTCATCCTGCCGCCCGAATTGTTCGAGGGCGAATATTTCTGCCGGGTCGAAGATGAAGCACTGTTCGCGACCGCGCAGAGCGTGGGCGAGCATGCGGCGGTGCGCGCAATGCAGGCGCTCGCGGCCGAACTGCGCGTCACCATCCCGACCAGCTTTTTCGAAGCCGATGGCCCGCACCATTATAATAGCCTCGCAATGATTGGCCCCGATGGCGCGGTGCAGGGCGTTTACCGCAAAAGCCACATCCCCGACGGGCCGGGTTATGAGGAGAAATTCTATTTCCGTCCCGGCAATACGGGGTTCAAGGTCTGGCCCGGCCCGGGGGCGACGCTGGGCGTCGGTATCTGCTGGGACCAATGGTATCCCGAAACCGCGCGCGCCATGATGCTGATGGGTGCCGAAGTGCTGTTTTATCCCACCGCGATTGGCAGCGAGCCGCATGACGAGGGGCTGGATACCGCTCGGTTGTGGCGGCGGGCGATGGTGGGGCATGCGGTGTCAAATGTCGTGCCGGTGGTGGCGGCGAACCGCATCGGCAACGAACATGGCCAGACATTTTACGGCACCAGCTTCATCACTGACGAGCGCGGGGACATCGTCGCGGAGCTTGGCCGCGACGAGGAAGGCGTGATTACCGCGACAATCGACCTCGACCGGGTGAAGCGCCACCGCGCCGCCTTTGGTTTTTTCCGCGATCGACGGCCCGATCTTTACGGGCGGCTGGTGCAGGATATCTGACCGGCGGTTTAGGGAAGGGTCACCGGCGCGTGACGCGGCCAATCGCAACCGGTTTGGAACAGCCACCCTCGCGGTAATCGACCGCGCGGATGAGCGCGGGGTCGGGCATCTGGTTCAGCGGACGTGCCCCTGCCCGGGGCGGGGTTTGCGCGCGCTGGGCGGCGGCGGATCGGCAATCGGGCTGGCCAAGCGCGCGTTGGGGCGCTTCGCGCGCCACCGCGGGTGTGGCGGCAAGGGTGGCGAGGATCAGCAAGGTGCGCACGGTCTTTCCCCTTCAAAAGCTCGCATCCGCCTTATCTTAAGGAAGGCGCGCCGCCAATCATATTACGGTAATTTGGTCGCAAACCCCTGGTCATTCAGCGCTTTCGCCGCGACTCTCCGCTGGTTGAACCGGCGTGCTGCCGGCGTCGTTATGGCTTTAGCGTGACGGCCCGCGCGAACACGGCGTCGAACATGGCGGGCGTCAGCCGACCGGTATTCTGGTTATACCGGCTGCAATGATAGCTGTCGATCAGCACCCGACCGTCAGGCATAGTGTGTTCGGCGAGATGGGCAAAGCGCGCCTTGGGCAGCTTGCCGCCCATCGCCTTGACCGCCGACTGGTGCGCAATCTGGCCGAGCGCGATCACGACCCGCACGCGGGAAAGCTGCGCCAGTTGCGCCTCAAGAAACGGGCGGCAGGTGCGGATTTCTTCGGGCGTCGGCTTGTTTTCGGGCGGCAGGCATTTGACCGCGTTCAGGATCACCGCCCCGCGCAGCCGCAGCCCATCATCGGCGCTCGCGGCATATTCCCCCTCGCTCAGCCCATATCGGGCAAGCGTTGCGAACAGCAGGTCGCCCGCATAATCGCCGGTAAAGGGCCGCCCGGTCCGGTTGGCGCCGTGCTTGCCGGGGGCGAGGCCGACGACCGCGAGCCACGCCATGGCATCGCCAAAGGCGGGCACGGGTGCGTTCCACCAGTCGGGGTGTTCGGTGCGCAGCGGCTCGCGAAACTGCGCCAGCCGGGGGCATAGCGCACAGCCAGCCGGCGGCTCTGCATCGGCTAGGGGGCTTGGCGTGGTCACGATGCTGCGATAGGCGCTGACCATGTCCCTCACAAGCTATGCGATTGCGCTCGGCTCGAACCGGCGCGGGCGGCACGGCGGCCCGGCGCAAATGGTGCGGGCGGGGCTTGAGGCCGTGGGTGGCGTGGTGGCGGCATCCACGGTGATCGAGACAGCGCCCGTCGGCCCGTCGCAGCGCCGCTTTGCCAATATGGCTGCGATAGTTGCGACGGATGAGCCACCCGACGCGCTGCTGGCCCGGCTGAAAGCGATTGAGGCGGCATTCGGGCGGCGGCGGGGGCAGCGCTGGGGCGCGCGGGTGATCGACCTTGATATCATCCTGTGGTCGGGTGGTGCCTGGGTCTCGCCAGGCCTCACAATCCCGCACCCGGCGTTTCGCGCGCGCGACTTTGTGCTGCGACCACTGGCGCAGATTGCCCCCGGATGGCGCGATCCGGTGAGCGGGCGCACGATACGGCAATTGGTTGCCATTGACCGCGCGCCCTGCGCAGCCTAACGCACCGCCCTTCGCGGCGATGATTCCGCGTGCGGTGCGGGCCCGTAGCTCAGTCGGTAGAGCAACGGACTTTTAATCTGTAGGTCTCGGGTTCGAATCCCGACGGGCCCACCATCAACCTGCCAAACCACTGTCACAACCTAGCATTGTCATTTTGGCATTTGGGTTGTCACAGAGGCAGTTCGAAATAGCGCGATGTCGGGTGTGGCAGCCTGGCACCTCGTTATCGCTCGGACAGTCTAACCCTGATCCAAGGTCAGGGGAGAAATGACCCAATGCCCGTCGGCGTCCGGGGATCCTGGTTGTTACCAAGGCATTCGGTAGGCCGTTGATCCGGTCGCGACGATCAGTGCCTGCGCCGAGGTCGGCGAAACCGGCTCCTCGATCCCGGTGATCACCCAGCCGCGACCGCAGAGGGCCGCGTGTTCGATCACGCTCTCGATGGATCGTCCAACGCATCCTGCCGCCAGAGTCTCGGGTAGACGACGCTCCAATGTGATCCTCAGCATACCGAACAATGTCTCGAACATCAGACCCCCGATCCGCGCCTCAACCTCGAGCGAATGTCCGACGATCTCCAATCGCGCCCAGTCATCGCCCGACTGGTTGAAGGTGAGCCCGTGACCGAAGTCTCGGACCCGCACGGCTCTCGTCCAGCCGAGCGCGGTGCTCACAAGGCCAAAACCATGCCAGTCATCGACCGGCAGGAACTTCGTGCCCGCGATCCTCCTTACGCCTGGCGAGCGTGGCCATTCTGGCGAAGGCTCGATGCGGTCGACGACGTCGTCCACCGACGTTTCCAGGGACGCGAGAAGCGCAAGGAGGAATGGCGATGCCGAGCGGATGGTCTTGCCTACTTCCCGCCGGAAGACGTCGCGGGGCGATCCGCCGCCATTGCGGCTGATCTCCGCTACCCGCAAGCGTGCCTCAGCCCGCGCCGCCTTCATTCGACGCCGATCGGCCGCATTGATCGGGTCTGGCTCACAATCCAGCGTCTGCTCTTCCGTCGGCTTGCGCTGGCAAGACGGGACGGCCAACGCGGGCTTCTCAGGCATCTGCGACATTACGATTCTCCTTTATTGCTTCGAGCGTTCGGTTCGACAGAGCGCGGTACAGGTCACGCGGGTCTGACCGTTGGCACCGCAGGAGCGTAGCGCTCGCGCCACGTGATCCTCTCGATGATCGGCCCGAGCGCCTTGGGTCGCGCCTCGAAGGAATAGACGTGCCCGGCGAGCCACCATTCCTCCTCGACACGCTGCGTGTCCGGCACCTCACGCCACCATGACTTGGCCATCGCGTCCCACTTGTATCCGCGCAGCCGCAGCTTCTCCTTGACCTCGAACGCCGCGCCGATCGCCTTGAAGCGCCAGCTGGGTGCCCGCGCCCGCTCGAGCATCTCAGCCAACGCCGTCCAGCCAGCGGGGAACCTCTTCTGGAGAAGCGCGATCACCGCATCGACGTCGTCGCCGGCA
>PNLG01000299.1 GCA_013822915.1 Sphingomonas sp.
TTGGCGGCCAGCGTCGCTGCGATATGATGACCAATGGCCGCGCGCAGTGGCGAGGGGCGCCCGGATTTCCGAAACATCTTCAACATCTGCGCCATTTTGTGGCGCAGGCCGCTCAAAAAGCAAGGCCCGGCGGATGGGGTGCCGCCGGGCCGCGGTCATTCAGAAAAAGATGCCGTGAATCGCATCGACAACTTCGCCCGTCTCGACATCGACAAGCAATGCATCGTCATAATAGCGGACCCACTGATAGGGGTAATAGGCATCCGGCAGGTGGAAATAATAGGGATCATTGATCCAGTAACGCTGGTCGAACAGGAGGTTGCTTAAGGTAAAGCCGATTGAAAACCGGCGGTAGCCATAGCTCCAGCCATAAGGTGCGTAATATTGCGGGAGCCGAAAGACATTGCGGTTATAATTGCGATAGGCTTGCCAGTCCCAGCGATTGTCCCGCCGCCAGTCGCGGTTCCAATTTCCGCGATAGCCGTTGTTGAACCGGCCGTCGCCCCGAAAGTTTTGGGGGGCCCGGAAGTTTTGAGGACCGCGAAAATCCTGCGGACCACGAAAATCGCCGCGAAAGCCCGGCTGTTGCTGGAATCCGGGACGGCCCTGGCGAAAATCTGGCCGAAAATCCCGGCGATCATCGCGGCGGTCAGCGCGAAAATCGCGCGTGTCATCCCGGCGGTCGGCGCGGAAATCGCGGCGCTGATCGCGAAATTGTGGCGCGGTGGTTACACCGTTGCCGAAATCACGCCGGTCCTGCCGGAAGCCGCGCTGGTCATCACGGCGTTCCCGGCGGAAATCACGGCCATCGTCGCGGCGTTCCGCGCGGAAATCACGCACCGCATCGCGCTGCTGAAACGGGGGCTGGAATTGCTGCTGAGGCCGAGGCTGAGGCTGGAGCTGAGGCTGGGGCCGCGGCACGACAACCTGTGGCACGTCGGCGCGCGGTCGGGCAAAGGCGGGGTCGGGCCTCAGGAACGGGCGCGGTTGCTGCGGCGGCGGGGCATTGGGCTCACGGAACTGACGCGGGCTGGGCTGGCCGGGTTGAAAACGCGGGCCGCCGCCATCGGCCGGACGTTGTTGGCGAAGCTGTGGCTCGCTGCCGAAACTGCGATCGTCCTGGGCGAGTGCCGCACCCGGAACCAAAGCGACTGCACCCAGCAGCGCGACGACCAAAGACTTAACCATCATGTCCTCCAATCATCCGTCGATCCGAGGGGCCGGTGGCGACGATGTCCGGTATTTGCGCTCGCCGCGATGAGTGTTGTCTGAATTGTGCTGACAGCTAATTGAAAGCTTATTTTGCAGGGGGCGTGAGGGCAGGGACCAGCCGCGCGGCATCGGCCGGCTCGATGCCGGGGCGGGGCGGCCCGGCAACCGTCTCGTCGCCACGCTGGATCCGCGCGGCAAGCTGCACCGCTTCCACGACGCGCGGATAGACGCCGCAGCGGCAGATATTGGTGATGGCGGCGGCAATATCGTCTTCCGACGGGTCGCGATTGGCCTTGATGAGGACAGCGGCCGCCATGATCATGCCCGGGATACAAAAGCCGCATTGCGGCACGGCCTTTGCGATCCACGCCTGTTGCACCGGATGTTCACGTTCGCGCGACAACCCCTCGATCGTGGTGACGAACGCGCCCTCCAGACTGCCGATTGCGACCTGGCACGACCGCACCGCCTGTCCGTCGACATCGACGGTGCACGCGCCGCAATGTCCGGTGCCGCAGCCATATTTGGTGCCCGTCAGGTTCGATGCGTCGCGCAGCGCCCAGAGCAGCGGCGTGCGCGGGTCCATGCGATATTCGATCGGTGCGTTGTTGACGGTGAATTTGGTCATCGCAACGGTTCCGGTGGACTGGGGGGGCGGGGCGGGCTGGCCGTGTCGGACACCATGCGCATGCCGTTAATGACAATCGGGCTCGCCACCCCCGGAATCCCGCCGCGCTCGATCGCCAGCCCGCGCGCAATGACTTGAGGATCGGCGAACACTTCGTCGACGGCATTGATTGGCCCGGCGGGCACGCCCGCTGCCTCCAGCGCTTCATACAGATCGGCCTTGCGCCAGCCGACAATCGCCGCTGTCAGCACCGCGATCAGCGCAGCCCGATTGCCCACCCGTGCCGGATTGGTGGCAAAGCGCGGGTCGTCGGCGAGCGGCAGGTCAAGCACGTCGCATAGTTTGCGGAACTGCCCATCATTGCCGACCGCGATGATCAACTCGCCATCGGCACAGGCAAACGCCTGATACGGGGCAAGATTGGCATGGCCATTGCCCATGCGGTGCGGCACCACGCCGCTCGCCATCCAGTTCAGCGCTTGATTGGCGAGCACCGCAACCTGGCTGTCGAGCAGCGCCATGTCGATATGCGCGCCAGCTCCCGTTGCATCCCGCTCGCGCAGCGCCGCCAAAATCGCGACCGCGCTGTAAACGCCGGTGAAGATGTCGGCATAGGCGATGCCCGATTTCTGCGGCGCGCCATCGGGTTCGCCCGTCATCGACATGATGCCACCCATCCCCTGAATGATGAAATCATAACCGGCGCGGTGGGCATAGGGGCCGGTCTGGCCAAAGCCGGTGATCGAACAGGTGATGAGGCGGGGGTTGAGCGCGGCAAGGCTCGCATGGTCGAGACCGTATTTGGCAAGCCCGCCGACCTTGTAGTTCTCGATCACCACATCGGCGTCGGCGATCAGCGCGCGGACCTGCGCTTGACCGTCAGGCGTCGTTATGTCGATCGCGACTGACGATTTGCCGCGATTGGTCGAATGGTAATAGGCCGCGTCGAGATTGGCGCCGTCCGGCCCGGTCATGAACGGCGGCCCCCAATGGCGGGTGTCGTCGCCCGCGCCCGGCCGCTCGACCTTCACCACGTCAGCCCCCAGATCCGCCAGCAATTGCCCGCACCACGGCCCCGCCAAAATGCGCGCGAGTTCGACCACCTTGATGCCGGAGAGCGGGCGGCTCATACCAGCGGCGCCCGGATCGCGTAAACAACATGCGGCGTCGGCACGCCCGCCATGTCGAAATCGAGCGTGCGCCCAGCGAGTAACACTCCGCCGATTTTCTCCATCGCGCGGCGCGATCGGATATTCGCTTCGCCGACGTAAAACACGGCCGCGTCGAACGAGCGTAGCGCGTGCGCGACCATCAGCGTTTTGACTTCGCGGTTGGTGGCGCCGCCCCAATAGGCGCGGGCAAGAAATGTCCACCCGATCTCAACCTCACCCGGCTCAACACGGGTGCGGTCATAGCGGCTCGACCCGATCACCGCGCCGCTCGCCCGGTCACGGATGACAAGGCCGCCGCCCGATGCCAGCGCGTCAGCGAAAAACCGTCTGAACACCAGTTCTTGCCAGCGATCATGCGCGGGGTGGACTTCCCAGATCAACGGGTCGGCGGCGACCGCGAACAGTGCCGCCCAATCATCGGGATGGAGCGGTGATACGCTAACCGATGCCCCGACAATCGTTGGCTGTGGGTCAAACGGCACCCGGCCCTCCATCAAAACGCGGCAATCCCCGTGATTGCCCGGCCCAGGATCAGCGCATGGACATCGTGCGCGCCTTCATAGGTGTTGACCGTTTCCAGATTCATCAGGTGGCGCATCACCTGATACTCGCCCGAAATGCCGTTGCCGCCGTGCATGTCGCGCGCTTGTCTCGCGATGTCGAGCGCCTTGCCGACATTGTTGCGTTTCACGATCGAGATCATTTCGGGTGCGAATTGATGCGCGTCGATCAGCCGCCCGACGCGCAGCGACGCTTGCAGCCCGAGCGCGATTTCGCTCGCCATATCGGCCAGCTTCTTCTGGTAAAGCTGCGTTCCCGCCAGCGGTCTGCCGAATTGCTTGCGGTCAAGGCCATATTGCCGCGCGGCATGATAGCAAAATTCCGCAGCGCCCATCGCGCCCCAGGAAATGCCATAGCGCGCGCGGTTGAGGCAGCCAAACGGCCCCTTCAACCCCTGCACATTGGGGAGCAGCGCGTCCTCGCCCACTTCCACGCCGTCCATCTGGATCATGCCGGTGATGGAGGCGCGCAAGCTCAGCTTGCCCTCGATCTTGGGGGTGGCGAGGCCCTTCATCCCCTTGTCCAGCACAAAGCCGCGAATGCCGTCGCCATGCGCGTCGGACTTGGCCCAGACGACGAAAACGTCGGCGATCGGTGCGTTGGAAATCCATGTCTTCGCGCCCGAAATCCGGTATCCGCCGTCGATTTTTTCTGCGCGCGTTAACATCCCGCCGGGGTCGGAACCTGCGTCCGGCTCGGTGAGGCCGAAACAGCCAATCCATTCGCCGCTTGCCAATTTGGGGAGGTATTTGCGGCGCTGCTCCTCCGACCCGTAATCATAGATCGGGAACATCACGAGGCTCGACTGCACCGACATCATCGAGCGATAGCCCGAATCGATCCGCTCCACCTCGCGCGCGACCAGGCCATAGGAGACGTAGGACGCGCCAACCCCGCCATAGTCGGCCGGAATCGTCGGCCCCAACAGGCCAAGCGCGCCCATTTCGCGGAAAATGTCCGGGTCGGTGGTTTCATGC
>PNLG01000076.1 GCA_013822915.1 Sphingomonas sp.
ATGAGATAGCGCAGCACCAGGACAAGGCTTATGCCAAAGACGATGAATTGCACCGGCGCGAGCACGCCCTGCACCAGCGTCCACACGCTTTCGTCGCGGCGCCGCCGTTCGTCGGGCTGGTAGAGCCCGGCAGTTACCCGCCGATTATTGCCCTCTGCCGATCCCACTCGCGCTTGCATTCGCCGCCGCCCTTGATGGACCCTGTGTCGGCAAAGACTAAGCCCGGCGCGGCAAGAGTGTCAATAGAAAGTGACGTCCATAAAATTGGACGAAATTCGACCGGTCCGAAGTTTCCCGGTTGCCTGTAGACGCAATGGGGCGTAGCGTGCCGACTCGACGGCAGATCGGTCAAACATGATAATTTGCTGCCGCGGGCTATATTGCCCTGTTGCCAGGCTGGGAGAGCCGGGTATGGCGTCGCTATTCGCATTCGGGCGTGCGCAGTTGTCATCGGTTTACCGTCGGAACGGCGCGGGCCGGAACGCGCGGTGGTGGGGCGGGCCGGTCAAATCGGCGCTGCCTCTGACGGAAGGATCATTGTCGGCGGTGATTGAGCATGAGATTATCCCCCGGCTGGTCGCATCGCGGTCGCGGCGACCTGCGCTTGCGATCGCGGGTGCGCCGGGAGCGACCATTACCGATGCCGATATCGACATGTTTGTGCCGCTGGCGCTGTCGGCGGAGGCCGATAATCTGCTCGACCATGCGGAGGAATTGATCGCGCGCGGGGTCAGCATCGACACGCTGCTCGTCGATTTGCTGGCGCCGACCGCGCGGATTTTGGGCGAATATTGGGAATCGGACCGGTGCGACTTCGTCGATGTCACCATGGGTATGTGGCGGCTTCAGGAAGTGATTCATGAATTATCGGCGCGGGTCCCGGCCACCTTGCCCTATGGCAAGGGCTGGCGCGCGCTGTTCAGCCCGGTGCCCGGCGATCAGCACAGTTTCGGGTCGGTCGTGCTGGACGAAATCTTCGCGCGCGAAGGCTGGTTTACCGATCGACTCGGCGAGACCACAGGGTCTGTTTTGCTGGACAAGGTGGCGGCGGACTGGTTCGATCTCATCGGATTGACGATTGGCTGCACCTCTCATATTGCCTCGCTCCCGTCGTTTATCACGGCTCTCCGGGGGGTTTCGGCCAATGCCCAGTTGGTGGTGATGGTCGGTGGCAAAGTTTTCATCGAAACGCCGATGCTTGCGGCAGAGGTTGGCGCCGATGGGACCGCCGCCGACGCGCGACAGGCGGTTAATGTGGCGAGCAGGCTCGTTAGTGCGATTTCCCGTCGGGAAGCCGCGCGCGGGTAACTCTTGACATGCCAAGGAGCGCAGCGGATCGCCCGTGAACAAGCACGTCAACTCTTTTGAACCAAAAACCTTTGACCGGGGCGGTGCTTTACCTGCAAAAGTTGATGCAGCCATTGTCTCGCTCTTGCTGGGCTCGGTCGGCGATATCGCGTTTGCGCTTGACGAGGCGGGCGTGGTCCTTGACGTGGCCATTGCCGACGCGGGGCTTGCCGCACATGGTTTTGCCGACGCCGTGGGTAGCGCGTGGATCGACAATGTTACGCTCGAAAGCCGCGCGAAAATTTCCGAAATGCTCGCCGACGCCGCCGCCGGGCGCCCTGCCCGCTGGCGACAGGTCAATCACCCCGGCAATGGCGCCGATGTGCCGATCCGCTATCTTGCGATCGGGCTGGGTGGCGGTCGCCTGATCGCGATCGGTCGCGATATGCGTGACGCCGCCGTATTGCAGCAACGCTTGCTTCAGGCGCAGCAATCGCTTGAGCGCGACTATCTGCGGCTGCGTCAGGCGGAGGCGCGCTACCGCTTGTTGTTTGACATGGCGACCGAGCCCGTGCTAATCGTCGATGCCGCAACCCGGCGCATCCGCGAAGCGAACCCCGCTGCGCATGTCATGCTGGGCGCAAAGCCCGCCAGCCTGACCGATCAGCCGGTGAGCGGGATTGTGGAGCCCGCCGCGCGGGAGGCGTTTGTCGCCTATCTTGGCGCGGCGGAGGCAGCCGATGATGTCGCTCCCGTTCTGCTGCCGCTTCGCGGTGGACGCGGTGAGGTCGCGCTATCGGCGCGGCTGTTCCGTCAGACGCGCACCGCGATGTTGCTGGTGCGGATGCTTGATCCGGCGGGGGGAGTCGATGGCGACGGGGCGCATGCCTTGCCCTGGGTCGATGTGGTTGAACGGATGCCCGATGCGTTCGTGCTCATCGACAAAAATCTGACCGTGCTGACGGCCAATGCCGCCTTTGTCGATCTGGCGCAGCTGCCTTCGCTCGAACGGGCGCGGGGGAGCCGCCTGGATAGCTGGCTCGGGCGACCGGGTGTCGATCTTGACCTGATTGTCAGCCAGTTGCGCGATCATGGGACGGTCCGCAATGTCGCATCGGTGCTGCGCGGCGCCGATGGCGGGCAGGAAGAGATTGAGGTGAGCGCGGTCGCCGCCCCGCTGGGCGATGGCGAATGCTATGGCTTCACGATCCGCTCGGTTGGGCGTCGGTTGCGCGATTTGCCAGCCGCGGGCCAGCAATCGCCGCGCTCGGTTGAGCAATTGACCGAGCTGGTCGGGCGCATGTCGCTGAAAGAGATTGTGCGCGAATCGACCGATTTGATCGAGCGGCTATGCATTGAGGCAGCGCTTGCCCACACTGCTGATAATCGCGCGTCGGCGGCGGAAATTCTGGGCGTCAGCCGCCAAAGCCTTTATTCCAAGCTGCACCGTCACGGGCTGGGCAATCTGGTGAGCGACGATAGCTGACGACACGCATTAGTGTCCAAAAAAAGTGACATTCGCGATTGACGCATCAAGGCGCGGGGCATAGCCTTTCGCCATGGCCCGATCGACCGCCACGCCTGTTCCCGCGCGCCCGCCGCGCCCGCGTGACGTGCTCGAATTGCTTAAACCCATTACCTGGTTCCCGCCGATCTGGGCGTTCATGTGCGGCGTGGTGTCGTCGGGTGAGGCATGGGGGCCTCGGGTGCCGTTCATCCTGCTCGGTATCATGCTCACCGGCCCACTGGTGTGCGGGACGAGCCAGGCGATTAATGACTGGTTCGACCGCCATGTCGATGCCATCAACGAACCCGGCCGGCCAATCCCATCGGGGCGGATTGGCGGGCAATGGGGCTTGTGGATCGCGATTGCTGGATCGGCGCTGTCGCTTGCGGTGGCAGCGCTGGCGGGGCCATGGGTGTTCGGCGCGACCAGTCTCGCGCTGGCGGCTGCCTGGGCGTATAGCGCGCCGCCGTTTCGCGCGAAGATGAGCGGGTTGTGGGGCCCGGCGCTGGTCGCGATCAGCTATGAGGGGCTGACCTGGTTCACTGGCGCGAGTGTGATGGCGGGCGGCCTGCCCCCTGTGCCCGTGCTGGTGGTGCTGTTGCTCTATAGTGCTGGCGCGCATGGTATCATGACGCTCAATGATTTTAAGGCAGTAGAGGGCGACCGCGCGATGGGTATCCGTTCGCTGCCGGTGGTCGCGGGTGTCGACCGCGCGGTGCGGATTGCGTGCTGGACAATGGCGGTGCCGCAAGTCGCGGTGATCGCGCTGTTGCTCAGCATGGGGCATATCGGCGGCGGCGTGATTGTGGCGGCGCTCCTTGCCGGGCAAGTCGCGCTGATGCCGCGCCTGATCCATGATCCGGTGGGGCAGGCGCCCTGGTATAATGCCACCGGCACGACCATGTCGGTGCTCGGGATGCTTG
Source organism: Sphingomonas sp. (assembly GCA_013822915.1). Taxonomy (GTDB): domain Bacteria; phylum Pseudomonadota; class Alphaproteobacteria; order Sphingomonadales; family Sphingomonadaceae; genus Sphingomonas. Next base: position 3,718 of record PNLG01000076.1, read on the forward strand.
CCGCCGCGCTTGGCTTGGGCGGGGTATTGCCGCTATGAGCGCGCAAGAACGGCCGCTGGGCTGGTTCGGCATTGTCCGGCTGGGCATGGTGCAGTTTGCGATCGGCGCGATCGTGATGCTGGCGACGTCGCTGCTCAACCGGCTGATGGTGGTCGAATATGCGCTGGCCGCCGCTGTCCCCGCCGGGCTGGTCGCGTGGCATTATGCGGTGCAGCTGTCGCGCCCTTTATGGGGTCATGGCTCTGACCGCGGGCGGCGGCGCACGCCGTGGATTATCGCGGGCATGGCAATGCTCGCGGGCGGGGTAATGCTGGCGGTCAGCGCGCTTGAGGGGCTGGGGCAGGGCACAGCGGCGGGCTATGCGCTGGCGATTGCCGCTTTTGCGATCATCGGCGCGGGCGTGGGCGCGGCGGGCACGTCGCTGCTCGCGCTGCTCGCGACGCGCGTTGCACCCGAACGGCGCGCAGCAGCAGCCGCCATCACCTGGATCATGATGATCGTCGGCATTGTCATTACCGCGCAGATTGCGGGGCGATTGATCGACCCGTTCTCGCTCCGTCGGCTGACGCTGGTGGCGGGTGGCGTGGCGGGTGGCGCGTTTCTGGTCGCGCTCATCGGCATTGCCGGGATTGAGGGGCGCCGTGCGCCGGTGGTGTCGGCGCAATCACCGCCGGGTCAATCCTTTGGCGCCGCATTACGCGAAATGTTGAGCGAGGCGGAGGCGCGGCATTTCACGGCGTTCGTGTTCTGCGCGATGCTTGCCTATTCGATGCAGGATCTGATTTTGGAGCCGTTTGCCGGGCTGGTCTTT
>PNLG01000169.1 GCA_013822915.1 Sphingomonas sp.
TGAATAGAGCACGGTCAGCCCAAACCCGCCAATCGCGAGCACGAACAGGATGATCCGCCAGGGCAATTGCGCAATCGGGCGCGGGACCATGCCATAGGGGGTTGCCATCAGGGTTCCTCGGTCGTGCCTTCGGCGGCGACCCCGCCGGTGCTGGTGTTGCCGACGATGGCGGCGGTGGTGTTGCTGGCCTCGGCGGCGGCGGTAACGGCTGGGGCATCGGTGGCGGCGGTGGCGTTGAAATTGGTGGCATCGGCCGACGCGGCGACGGCGACACTCTGGCGGAAGGCGGCTTCCTTGGCGGCCATACGGGTCGGGATATCGCCGCCCCAGCTCGGCTCGACATCGGCAAGGGCGGCGATCGCGCGGTCGCGATCGAACAGATAGGTCATGATGTCCCGCCCGATCATCGGCGTGTCAAGATTGCGGACGGTGTGGCCATTATGCTCCAGCACAATCGCAGCAGCGTAGCGTGGCTTGTCGGCGGGCGCAAAGCAGATCAGCAGCGCATGGTCGCGCAGCTTGAACGGCAATTGGCTGTCGCGCAGCACGCCTGATCGACGCTCGGCGAGCGTAATGCGACGCACCTGCGCGGTGCCGGTCTTGGCCGCAAGCGCGACGCCGGGGATTTGCAGCCGAGCCGCACCGCCGGTGCCGCCTTCATTGACAACACCGAACATGGCATTGCGCACATGTGCCAGATGCGCGGGATCAACGCCCAGCGCGGGCGCGTCCCGGCGCACCTGATCCATCAGCAGCGTGGGCTGCACCACATGACCAGACGCGATGCGTGCCGCCATGACGGCGAGCTGAAGCGGATTGGCGAGCACATAGCCCTGGCCGATCGACGCATTGAGCGAATCGGCAACGGTCCAGCTTTCGCCATATTTCTTTTGCTTCCACCCTGAATCAGGCAGCGTGCCATAGCGTTGGCTGGCAAAGGGCAGGTCGAATTTCTGTCCCAGCCCGAGCGAGCGCGCGACCGGCGCGATCCGGTCATACCCCAGGCGGCGCGCCATTTCGTAGAAATAAATGTCGCAGCTCTGCATCACGGCGCGCTTCAGATTGACCGCGCCGTGTCCGCGCCGCTTGTGGCAATGGAACAGCCCGCTGCCGACGCGCAGCGCGCCGGCGCAATTGACATGCGCCTCGGGGTCCACGCCGGCCGCCAACAGCGCGAGCGCGTTCATCGGCTTCACCGTCGACCCTGGTGGATACAACCCCTGAAGCGTTTTGTTCATCAGCGGGACATGGTCATCCGCTGACAACATTTGCCATTCCAGATGGCTGATCCCGTCGGCAAAGCTGTTGGGATCATAAGCCGGCATCGACACCATCGCGAGCAGCTCGCCGGTGTCGCAGTCCATCACCACGGCGGACCCGGAGTTGGTGCCCAGCCGCCGCGCCGCATACTCCTGAAGCCCCGCGTCAATCGTTAACCGGGTTGGCTTGCCCGGCGTATCGGCGCGCGTGGCGAGTTCGCGAACAAGCTTGCCGCGCGCGGTCACCTCAACCCGCTTGGCGCCGGCCTCACCGCGCAGAACCGGCTCCAGTGCTTTCTCAAGCCCGTCCTTGCCGATTTTGAAACCGGGCGTGACCAGCAATTGGTCCTTGGTCTCGCGATATTGTTCCGCCGATGCGCTCCCGACATAGCCGGTCAGGTGCGCAACCGCCGGGCCCGCGGGGTAATAGCGCGCAAAGCCCTGTGTCGGGGCCACGCCCGGCAATTCGGGTAGGCGGACATTGACGGCGGCAAATCGTTCCCAGTCCAGATTGTCGGCGATCTGCACGGGTTGAAACCCGGCGGCGTGCTTCAGGTCGAGCCGAATGCGCGCCATCTGTTCCGGCGTCAGGCGGAGCAGATCGGCAAGGCGCGCAAGTACCGCTTCCTTGTCCTGCAGCCGGTCGGGGATCACGTCGACGCGGAAATCGGTGCGATTATTGGCGATCGGCACATTATGGCGATCGATGATCCAGCCGCGGCGCGGCGGCACCAGTGTCAGATTGACCCGGTTGCTTTCGGCAAGTGTCTCATAATGGCGGTTTTCGGCAATCGACAGCCACGCCATTCGCCCTGCCAGCAGCACGCCAACCCCGACTTGAGCAGCACCAAGCGCGAAGGCGCGCCGACCAAAGCTGAAGGTCTGGTGCGCCTCAGTCGCGATCTTGCTTTGGCGGTTCATAGTGCTGCGCGCCTGCGGTTGAGCGCGCCGATGAATTGCGCGACAACCGGATATAGCATGATTGAGACGATAATCTGCACAAGCAAAATCATGTCGACATGCGCATCAAGCGGCGTTGCGATCAACCGGCTGAACAACAAAAAGCTGCCAATTGCGGCTGATGCCAGCAGCCAGTCCTGCCAAAAATCGCGCGCAATCAGCCGCTGGTCGATGCTGTCGATTGCGATGAAGCTGATCGTCCAGAACAGCATCGCGGTGCCAAAGGGCTGGCCGCTCAACAGGTCATCGACCAGGCCCAGCGGTAACGGCGCCCAGATCGGCAGCGCGTCGGGCTGGAGCAAGCGCCAGCCGAGCAGCATCATCAAACCGGCCGGGGGCAGCAGCGGAAACTCAACGATTACCGGCCAAAGCGTGAGCAATGACGCCGCAACGATGCTGACCGCTGGCACCAGTCGCGCGCCCAACGGCAGCGGGATCGGATCAAAGGGGCCACGCGGCGGGCGCATCAGCGCGGCGGCTCGCCAAGATTGGTTGCGGCGGGCACAAACGGTGCCTCGACAATGGCGAAGTCAAATGTGTCCGCGCGTGCGGTGGCGCGACCGCGTGCGACATCGCGCGATGACCGGGCGGCGGTCGCGACCGGAATATTAGGCGGGAAAATGCCGCCAATGCCAGAGGTCACGAACAAGTCACCTTCCCGAATGATGGCGCTTCCCGCCGCAACCGCGCGAATATCAAGCAAGCCGTCGCCGCGCCCTGCGACAATCGCGGGTAAGCCATCGCCCGCGCGGCGCACGGGGACTAGGCTCTCGGGGTCCGTAATGAGCAGCACGCGCGCGGTGTGAAAGCCGACCTCCAGCACTCGGCCGACTAGCCCGTCCGGCCCGCGCACGGGCTGTCCCATGGCAACGCCGCGTCGGGACCCCGCATCAAGCACTGCGTATCGCCGCGTGCTGGACGCGCTTGAACTGACGAGATGCGCCGTCACGATCGGTGCTGTGCTGCGCTGGCGCAAGCCGAGCGTCGCGCGCAGGCGGCGATTTTCGCTCATCACCCCGCGCGCTTCCATAATGGATTGATGCTGTGCGGCAAGTTGGTCGCGCAATCCCGCATTGCGTTGCTTCACCATGAAGTAATCGCCGACGCCTTGCGGGATCATGCGGATGTTGCGGCTCACCCACGCAAGGCCAGAGGAAACGGGCGTCGTTACTTCTGCCGCCGTTGTCCGCAACGATCCGAAAGTGAGCGGGTCAAACCGCGATAGCATCAACAAAATCGCGACAACAAGCACTCCGGCGACTGTAAACACATAAGTCGCGAACAGGCCGTATTGAGCCCGCCGCGAATATCCCGGTCGACGCGGCCGCGAGTCCACCGTGCGCCCCCCAGGCGTTAGGCGCTGTGCAGCACGCCGCGGAAGATAGGATCTTCCAGCGCGCGGCCAGTGCCAATGGCGACGCACGTTAACGGATCGTCCGCGATCATCACCGGCAGACCCGTTTCATCGCGGAGCACTTCGTCAATGCCGGTCAGCAACGCGCCACCGCCGGTCAACACAATCCCCTGGTCGACAATATCGGCCGCGAGTTCGGGTGCTGTATTTTCGAGCGCGATCCGCACACCCTCGACAATGGTGCCGACGGGTTCCGAAAGTGCTTCGGCGATCTGCCCCTGGTTGATCTGGATTTCCTTCGGCACGCCGTTCACCAGATCGCGACCCTTGATGTGGATGGTGACCCCAATGCCGTCAATGGGGGCCTTGGCAACACCGACTTCCTGCTTGATGCGCTCGGCGGTTGATTCGCCGATCAGCAGATTATGGTTGCGCCGGACATAGGAAACGATCGCTTCGTCCATCTTGTCACCGCCGACCCGCACCGATGTGGTATAGGCGAGCCCCCGCAGCGACAGCACAGCGACCTCGGTGGTGCCGCCGCCGATATCGACGACCATGCTGCCAATCGGTTCGGTGACGGGCATGTCCGCGCCAATCGCAGCGGCCATTGGCTCTTCGATCAACCACACCTGGCTTGCGCCCGCATTCTGCGCAGCATCGCGAATCGCGCGGCGTTCGACACTGGTGGAGCCCGATGGCACGCAGATGACGATTTGCGGGCGCATGAAACGCTGCTTGCCGTGAACCTTGTGGATGAAATGCTTGATCATCTGCTCGGCGACGTCGATGTCGGCAATCACCCCGTCGCGTAAGGGGCGGATTGCCTGAATGCTCTCCGGCGTCTTGCCCATCATCAGCTTGGCGTCGTCGCCAACGGCCTTCACCCGCTTTTGCCCGTTGATGGTCTCGATCGCGA
>PNLG01000345.1 GCA_013822915.1 Sphingomonas sp.
TGATCGGCTTTTTCCGCGAGCAGCGCCACTCGGGTCATGAACCCAAATGCCTCGACGAAATCGGCGAAGGTGAACACGCGGGCAATGCCGTCGCGCGCTTCGTCATAATCCCAATCGGGCAGGCCATCGAGCGCTTCGGCGCGTTCGGCCTCGCTTAACGGTTCGATCCTTGGGGCGTCGATCATCGCTGCATCCTCTTGCCGTGGCACCGCGCCCATGCCTATCACCGGCAGATGATGGGGCAAGCACCGACTGTCGACGATATCGAGCGCCGCGCGCGCGCCGTGCTGCGCCAATTGCCCGAACCCTTTGCGGGCCATGTCCGCGAGATCGTGCTGATCGTGGAGGAATTTGCCGACGAGGCAACGCTCGCCGAAATGGGAATTGACGATCCGTTCGCGCTGACCGGCCTGTATCACGGCACGCCGGTGGGGGAAAAGGCGGGGGCGAGCGGGGCCTTGCCCGACCGCATCCATCTGTATCGGCGGCCCATTCTGGACGAATGGTGCGACACGGGCGAACGGCTCGACCATCTGATCGCGCATGTGGTGATCCACGAGGTTGGGCACCATTTCGGCCTGTCGGACGCGGCGATGCACGCGCTGGAGGAAGCGGCGGGGGGCGCGGCTTGATCGCCTTTGACCGGGTCGCGTGCGCGCGCGGCGGGCGGACGCTGTTTTCGGATTTGAGCTTTGCGGTCGGCGCGAGTGAGGCGCTGCTGGTCAGCGGCCCCAATGGCGTGGGCAAGTCGAGCCTGCTGCGCGTGGCGGCCGGGTTACTGCCGCCCGCCGCGGGGGCGGTGACGGGCGACGCCCGGCGCGGTTGGCTGGGGGAGGCGCACGCGCTGGACCCCGAACTGCCGCTGGCGGGCGCATTGCGCTTTTGGGCGGCGATGGATGGCGCGGACGGCGGTGAGGCGCTGGGGGCGGCACTGGTGGAGGCGGGGCTCAACCATCTCGCCGATGTGCCGGTGCGCTTGCTGTCGACGGGGCAGCGGCGGCGCGCAGCGCTGGTCCCGCTCATCGCCGCGCGGCCGCCACTGTGGTTGCTCGACGAACCGGCGAGCGGGCTCGACGTCGCGTCGGTTGACCGGCTGGGCGACATTATCGCGCGTCACCGGGCGGCGGGCGGCGCGGTGCTGATCGTGTCGCACCAGCCGGTGGCGCTGGGCGATGCGCGGGAATTGAGGCTGGGGGCATGATCGCCCGCCTGATCCTGCGCGATGTGCGGCGCGCCTGGGCAGGAGGTGGGGCAGTGTTCCCAATCGCCTTTTTCCTGCTCGTTGCGATCCTGTTTCCGTTTGGCGTCGGGCCGGACCGGGTGCTGCTCGCGCGCGTGGGCGGCGGGGTGATCTGGGCAGCGGCGCTGCTCGCCGCGCTGATGCCGGTCGAACGATTGGTCGCGCCCGATGTTGAGGCAGGCGTGCTCGATCAGCTTAGCGTGCGCGGAGTCGCGCTCGAACTGGTGTGCGCGGCCAAGACGGTCGCCCATTGGCTAAGCTTTGGGCCGCCGCTGATGCTGGCCGCCGTCATCGCCAGCGGCTTGCTGGGGGTCAGCGGCGAGGCGTTGATCGCGGTTGAGCTGGGGTTGCTGGTAGGCACGCCGGGGCTGGCCGCGCTGGCGGTCGCCACTTCGGCGCTGGTCGCGGGGTTGCGCAGCGGCGGCGCGGTGGCGGGGTTGGTCATGCTGCCGCTCGCAGTGCCGCTGCTGATTTTCGGGGCGGGGTCGGTCGAGGGGGGGCAGGGCGCGCTGAAGCTGCTCGGCGCGGTGACGTTGGTGTTCCTGGGCGGCGCGCCGCTGGTTGCGGCGGCGGCGATCCGGGCGGGGCGGGGGTAGAGTCTGTTCACGCGGAGGCGCGGAGGCGCGGAGATTTTTTGTTCGCGCAGAGGGCGCAGAGATTACGTCGCTTGCGGCAATCGCCTCTGCGCCCTCTGCGCGAACCAACCCTTTTCTTCGCCGCGCCTCCGCGTGAATCAAAATCTACTTAGCCCAGCGCGCGAAAATGGCGGTGGGCAGTAATAGCCCGCGCGCTTCCTCGCGCACTGCCATTTCGCCGACTGCCACCGTGCCGCCAAGGCCCGCCATCGCCTGGCACAGCACTTCGCCAATCGCAATCGCCGACATCCGCACAGCATAGACGGTCAGCACGAGGAATTTGCTGTCGCCGTCCATCAACCGTCGGCAATCGGCGATCAGGCTGGGCAGCCCTTCCTCAAGTCGCCACACTTCGCCATCGGGACCGCGCCCGAATTTGGGCGGGTCAAGAAATATCCCGTCATAACGCCGCCCGCGCCGCACTTCGCGCGCGGCGAATTTGGCGGCGTCATCGACCATCCACCGGATCGGCCGGTCGGCCATGTCGGACAGGAATGCATTGGCCTTGCCCGCCTCGACCGATTTTTTCGACGCATCGACATGGGTAAGCTTGGCGCCCCGGCCCGCCAGCGCCAGCGTGCCGACGCCGGTATAGCCGAACAGGTTCATCACGTCGTCGCCCTCGGCCACACGGTCCCGCATCCAGGCCCATTGCGGTGCCATGTCGGGAAAGAAAGCGAGGTGGCGAAACGGCGTATTCTGGGCAGTGAACAGCAATTCCTCCCACCGCATGTGCCAGCCCCCGCGCGGCACATCGCGCGACAAATCCCATCGGCCGCCCCCATCTTCATCAGCGCCGGGCATGAATTCGCCATCGGCTTCCCAACGGTCGGACGCGGGCGCCCACATTGCTTGCGGTTCGGGGCGGATGAAGCGGAAGCGGCCATAGCGTTCGAGCTTGCGGCCACCCCCTGAATCGACCAGCCCATAATCGGCCCAGGGTTCAGCGATCAGCGTGATCAACGTCATGGCCGCGCGCGCGCATGGGCGGCGATAAAATCGGTCACCGCAGCGAGTGTTGCGGGCAGCCTGGCGTAACGCTCCTCACGCGCGAACAGATCGCCGATGCGGGCTGGAAGCGCGGGGCGGATGCCGCTCGCACGTTCCACCGCATCACGGAACTTGGCGGGGTGGGCAGTCGCCAGCGTGACCACCGGTACGTCGCCAAGCCCCGCCCGGCGCGCCGCCGCGAGGCCGATGGCGGTGTGCGGGTCGATAATCTGGCCACAGGTTTCATGCGCCCAGCGGATCGCGGTTGCCATGTCGTCGGCGTCGATGCGGTCGCTGTGGAATAGCGCTGCGCCCGCGCGCTGCACCGGCGAGAGACTCATGGCGCGGGTCGCTTCAAAGCCCGCCATTTGCGCAGCGGTCGCGGCCCCATCACGCCCGCCAAGGTCGAACAACAGCCGCTCGAAATTGCTCGACACCTGAATATCCATTGACGGCGCGGCGGTGGGGGTCAGGGTGCCGACCGAATAATCGCCCTGCGCCAGCGCGCGGTGGAGGATATCGTTGACATTGGTTGCGACGATCAGCCGCGCAATCGGCAGGCCCATTTGGGCGGCGACATAGCCGGCGAACACATCGCCGAAATTGCCCGTCGGCACCGAAAAGGCAATCGCGCGGTCGGGCGCGCCGAGCCGGGTGGCGGCGTAGAAATAATAGACGATCTGCGCCATCAACCGTGCCCAGTTGATCGAATTGACCGCACCCAGGCTAAAGCGCTGTGCAAAATCGGGCGTGTTGAACATTGCCTTCACCAGCGCCTGCGCGTCGTCGAAATTGCCCTCCACCGCGATGTTATGGACATTGGGGGCAAGCACAGTGGTCATCTGGCGCCGCTGCACGTCGCTCACCCGGCCGAGCGGGTGGAGCATGAAAATGTCGATATTCGCGCGTCCCGCCAACGCGTCAATCGCCGCCGACCCGGTATCGCCACTGGTCGCGCCGATGACGGTCAGGTGCGTGTCGCCGCCGCTCAGAAATCGCTCAAACATTAGGCCGAGCAATTGCAGCGCGACATCTTTGAAGGCGAGCGTTGGCCCGTGGAACAGCTCCAGCAGCCAGTGCTGCGCATCAAGCTGGGCCAGCGGCGTAATGGCGGTGTGTGCAAACCGGCCATATGCGGCGGTGCACAGCGCCCGCAGCGCGCCCTCATCAAGCGTTCCGGCCGTGAACGGTGCCATCACTCGTACTGCCGTCTCCACATAGTCGAGCCCGGCTAGTGCTGCGATCTCGTCCCGCGTCAGAACGGGCCAGCGGGTCGGCACATAAAGCCCGCCATCACTCGCCAATCCGGCCAGGGTCGCGCCCCGAAAGTCGAGTACGGGGGCCGCCCCGCGTGTGCTGCGATACTGCATATGATCCGCCTATTCGGCCCGAGGTGCCACCGCAAGCCCGCGCCGCCGCAGCGCGATCGCGTAAATCACCACCGCAATTGCCGCAAAGATGAACCACTGCACCGCATAAGCGAGATGGTTATTGGGCACTGCGGCGGGATCGGGCCCGGCATTGGCGCGAAGTCCTGCGGCGGGGGTGTCGGCCACGAGCATCAGCGTTTTGGGGCCAGCCGCCCCCAGCATCGACACGATCAGC
>PNLG01000075.1 GCA_013822915.1 Sphingomonas sp.
AGTAAGATACGCTCGAGTCGATCGTGACAAATATAATGACTTTGTCACGATCGACTCGAGCGTATCTTACTCCATCAACAAGCAGTTCCGGATGGTGTTCTCGGTCACGAACCTGACCAACCGGGTGGGCCAGAGCTATTTCGGGATCATCATTCCGGCGACTGTCACTGGCGGTGGGCAGGGCGGTGACCCGTTTGGCCGTCGTTTCGCGATCACGGTATCGGCGAAATTCTGATCTGATGCTGGCCTAACGGGCATGAGCCCAGGATTTGGGGCGGGGTGCGACACGGCATCCCGCCCTTTTTTTATGCGCGCGGCCGCTGCCCGTTCGCGCGTCAACCCACCCAATAGCGGTCGAACCGATCCCCCAGCGCGACCAGCAATTCATAAGGCGACAGTCCCGATTGCGCCGCCGCCTGGGTCAGGTCGAAGTCGAGCGCGAGCCAATCCCCCTCCGCCAGATCGGGGGCGCGGGTGACATCAATCGCGGTCAGGTCCATCGACACCCGGCCCAGCACGGGCAGCCGCCGCCCACCGGCAAGCGCGGCGCCTCGACCCGTAAAGCCCCGCCAATAACCATCGGCATAGCCAATGTTCAGGATCGCAACTTCCATATCGCCGGGCGCGGTGAAGGTTGCATTATAGCCGATGCTGTCGCCTGCGCGCAGCACCCGGCGTTGGAGAATTTGCGCCTCGGGCGTGGCAACCTGCGCGACACGGCCCGCCAGTTCACCGCGCGGCACCCCGCCATACAGCGCCAGACCGGGCCGAGTCAGGTCGAACGCGTAATCGGCGCCAAGCGCGATCCCGGCCGAATTGGCGAGGCTCAACCGCGTCGCCGCCACGCGCGGCGCGACCGCGATCAGCGCCGCGCGCTGGCGGACATTGACCACGCTATCCTCATCGGCGCAGGCCAAATGGCTCATCACCGTATCGACCGCCACCCCGTCGAGCAGCCCAGCCCGCACCTCGGCCACTGACACACCCAGCCGGTTCATGCCGGTATCGACCATCACGTCGCAGCGCCCACCGCCGCTCGCCCGCCACCGCGCGACTTGGGTGGCACTATTGAGCACGGGCCGCACCATCGGCAGGTTCAGCGCCAGCGCCATATCCGTGTCGCGCACCCCGTGCAGCACGCTGACCGCGACCCCAAGCGGCGCAAGGACTGCGGCTTCCGCCCAGCTTGCCACGAAAAAGTCGCGGCACCCTGCCGCCGCCAACCGCTCGACCACCGCCGTCGCGCCCAGCCCATAGCCATTGGCCTTGACCGCCGCGCCGCACGCGGCCGCCCCACTCATCCGCGCGAGCACATGATAATTGGCGACAAGCGCATCGCCATCAAGGCGCAAGCGAAGGGGAGCGTCCATAACTGCTTGCGCCTATCGCTTGTCGCGGTGCGACGCTAGCTGCGGCGGCGGCGCTGCGTGTCTGGCAACATCGCCACCGTCACAACGAGCGCCATCGCCACCACAGCGAACGTATACCAAAGACCGCCATAGGGATCACCGCTGCGCGCGACGATATATTGGCTGATAAACGGCAAGAATCCGCCGAAATAGCCAGTGCCGATGTGATAGGGGATCGACATCGAGCTATAGCGGATGCGCGGCGGGAACAATTCGCACAGCAGTGCCGCAACCGATCCATAGGTCATCCCCGCGAGCGCCGTCAGCAAAATGATACACAACAGGATGATCGCGCTGTTGCCAAGCGAGGGCACAACCTTGCCCAGATTATAGCCGCGCGCGACAAGCGCTGCCTCCAGCGCCGCCGGGGTCGGATCGCCCAGCGTGTCATCGCCGATCGTCACTACCGTCACCGGCGCGCGCGCGGTCGCATAGGTAATGCCCTTTTTCGACAGGAAATCGAGCAACTTGCCGCACTCATCGGCCTGCATCTGCTGAAAGGGACTGTAATGGCAATCGGGGCCAGACACGACCACCGGTGCTTGCCGCGCCGCGCGCGCCAGATCGGGATTGGCCGCGCCGCCAATCACCCAAAACAGCGGGAACAACATCACCAGCGTCAGCGCATAACCGATCACGATCGGCATTTTGCGCCCGACCCGGTCCGACAGCCAACCGAACAGCACGAACCAGCCCAGCCCGGCGGCGGCGCCAATGCCGACCAGCACTTGCGCCGCCGTTTCCTCAACCCGCATCGGCCCTTGCAAAAACGCCAGCACCGAAAACATCGACGTATACCAAATGACCGTCAGCCCCGCCGCGATCCCGAACAGCGCCACGAACAACCGCGACAAATTGCCGGGATAGGTAAAGCTTTCGACGAACGGGTTGCTCGCGGTCTCCCCGCTTTCCTTCATCGCCTTGAAAACCGGGCTTTCTGACAGTTTCAGCCGCATCCACAGCGACACCGCCAGCAACACGATGCTGAAGATGAACGGCAGCCGCCATCCCCATGCCAGCCAAACAGCGTCGCTCATCGACGCCCTTGCGAGCAACACGACGATCAGCGACAGGATGAAACCGCCCGCGACGCTTGCCTGAATGAAGCTCGTGTAAAACCCGGCCCGACCCGCAGGCGCATGCTCGGCGACATAGATTGCCGCCCCCCCATATTCGCCGCCGAGCGCCAGCCCCTGTAAAATGCGCAGGATCAAGATGATCGCGGGTGCCGCCAGCCCAATCGACGCCGCCGATGGCACAAAGCCGACCCCCGCCGTCGCCACTCCCATCAGCGTGATGGTCACGAGAAACGTGTATTTGCGCCCCAGCCGGTCGCCCAGATAGCCAAACAGCACCGCACCCAGCGGCCGGAATCCAAACCCCACCGCAAAACCGGCCCAGGCGAGCAGAGTCTGCACAATTTCGTTGCCGGCGGGAAAAAAGGTGCGACCGATAATGCCGCTCGCCGCGAGCGTCCCGTAGATGAAGAAATCATACCATTCGAAAATGGTGCCAAGCGATGACGCGCCAATGACCAAGCGGATGTCGTGCGGGTCCGCCGCGCTATGCTGATCGTCCGCTGCCACCGTCGCCATGCCATCCCCTTTACGCCTTTTTGCGCAGGATTAGCGGCTTTGCGGGCCGGGGCAAGCTATGGTTGGCGCGACGGCTGATCGAGCAGCTTGATGATCGCCGAGAAATCGAGCCCGGCGCTGCCCGCATCCGCAAAACCCTGATAAAGTGCCGCTGCTTGGGCGCCCATCGGTGTTTGCGCGGCGGTGGATACGGCTGCGTCCGCGGCGAGCTTCAAATCCTTCAGCATCAGCGCGACCGCAAAGCCGCCCTGATAATCGCGATCGGCGGGAGTCGCCGGGCCGACTCCGGGCACCGGGCAATAGCTGGTCATTGACCAGCTCTGCCCCGACGAGACGCTGGCAATGTCATAGAATTTCTGCGCATCCAGCCCCAGCTTGCCCGCCAGCACAAACGCCTCGCACGTCGCCACCATCGTCGCGCCGAGCAGCATGTTGTTGCAAATCTTCGCCGCCTGCCCCGCGCCACTCGCACCGGCATGGATCACGGCCTTGCCCATCACCGCCAGGATCGGCTCGGCGCGTGCATAGCCCGCATCGGTGCCGCCGACCATGAAAGTCAGCGTGCCCGCATTCGCCGCCGCAATCCCGCCCGATACCGGCGCATCAACTGCGACCAGCCCGCGCGCGTCTGCCGCCGTCGCAACGCGCCGGGCGGTCGCAACATCAATCGTCGAACAATCGATCAGCAGCGTGCCGAGCGCCGCGGCATCGAAAATCGCGTCCTCATACACGCTTTCGACATGCGCCCCCGCGGGCAGCATCGTCACGATCGTGTCCGCACCGGTGGCGGCATCGGCGGCGCTCGCCACTGCCTCGCACCCTGCGTCGTGCGCGCGGGCGAGCGCCTCGGCGGACAAATCGAACGCGCGCACCCGGTGCCCGGCCTTCGCCAGATTGGCGGCCATGCCCCCACCCATATTGCCCAGCCCGATAAAACCGATCACCGCCATCTTACTTCCCCGTCCAGTTGCCGGGCCGTTTTTCGACAAAGGCGGCCATGCCCTCCTTCTGGTCAGCAGTGCCGAACAGGCCGTGAAACAGGCGACGTTCGAACAATATGCCCTGTGCAAGGCCCGTCTCAAACGCAGCGTTGACCATTTCCTTGTTGGCGATGGCGGCCAGCGGCGGCATCGCGGCAATGGCGGCGGCGGTCTTCAGCGCGTCGGCAACCAGATCCGCGACCGGCACGATGCGGGCGACCAGCCCCGCGCGCTCGGCTTCGCCCGCGTCGATCATCCGCCCGGTCAGGCACATTTCCATCGCTTTCGCCTTGCCGATCGCCCGGGTCAACCGCTGCGATCCGCCCATGCCGGGCGACACGCCCAGCTTGATTTCGGGCTGGCCGAACTTGGCATTGTCGGCAGCGATGATGAAATCGGCCATCATCGCCACTTCGCACCCGCCGCCCAGCGCATAGCCCGCAACGGCCGCGATCCACGGTTTGCGC
>PNLG01000229.1 GCA_013822915.1 Sphingomonas sp.
CCGGGCGCGCCGATGGCGCGGCGCCACGCCGACGATCTGGTGTTTTATGCGACGCTCGGGGTCATTCTGGGCGGTCGGCTGGGTTATGTGTTTTTCTATGCGCCCGACATGCTTTTGTCGCCGGGACGCATCCTGCGGCTTTGGGACGGCGGCATGTCGTTTCATGGCGGGGCGATCGGCACGTCGATCGGCCTCATCCTGTTTGCGCGCGCGCACAAGCTCGATTGGTTGCGCGTGCATGACTATGTGGCCTGCACCGTGCCGTTCGGGCTGTTTTTCGGGCGCCTTGCCAATTTTGTGAACGGCGAGTTGTGGGGCAAGCCCAGCGATGTCCCCTGGGCGATCATCTTTCCCAATACCGGCGCCGATGTCGCGCGCCACCCCAGCCAGCTTTACGAGGCGGGGCTTGAGGGGATTGTGCTGTTCATCGTGCTGTGGTGGGCATTCTGGCGGACCAAGCCGCGCTATGAGCCCGGCCGTCTGGTTGGCATTTTTGTCGGCGGCTACGGCGTCGCGCGCTTCATCGTCGAATTTTTCCGCGAACCCGATTCGCAGTTCAAGGGCAGCTTCATCGAATCGACCGGGCTTCATATGGGGCAGTGGCTGTGCGTCCCTATGATTGTCGGCGGTGCCTATCTGATCGTCACCGCCCGCCGCCGCCGCGCGCGCGTGGAAAGCGTGGCGGGGAGCGAGAGCGTCGCCTGACATGAGCGATGGTCCGTTGCCCGAACGGCTGGCGCGCGCGATTACGCTGGCCGGGCCGATCCCGGTCGCGCAGTTCATGGCGGCGGCCAATGCGCATTATTACGCCACACGCGATCCGCTGGGCACAGGCGGCGACTTCATCACCGCGCCCGAAATCAGCCAGATGTTCGGCGAGTTGATCGGCGCATGGGCCGCCGACCTGTGGCTGCGCGCCGGGGCGCCGCCCGTTGCCTATGTCGAGCTGGGGCCGGGGCGCGGAACGCTGGCGGTCGATGCGCTGCGAGTGATGGCAAAGGCCGGGTTGACGCCGCCGGTGCATCTGGTTGAGACGAGCGAGGTGCTGCGCGCGGCACAGGCCACGCGGCTGCCAGGGGCGGTCTGGCACGCCGACTCGACGACACTCCCGACCGATGTGGCGCTGCTGGTGGTGGCGAACGAGTTTTTCGACGCGCTTCCGATACGCCAACTCGTACGCGGGAGCGCGGGCTGGCACGAACGGCTGATCGCGTGCCAGGATCTCCTGTTCCTGCCCATTGCGGGCGGCGCGGTGCCGGGGGCGATCATCCCCGAAGATTTGGCTGCGGCGCCCCCCGGATCGGTGATCGAGACATCGCCCGCCGCGGTTGCCATCATGCGCGATCTGGCGCAGCGTATCGTGGCGCAAGGGGGCGCGATGCTGACCATCGACTATGGCTATGCCGGGCCAGCGATCGGCGACACGCTGCAAGCGGTGCGCGGCCATGCCTATGCTAATCCGTTCGATGCGCCGGGCGAACAGGATCTGACCGCGCATGTCGATTTCGCAACGCTTGGTGCGGCAGCGGCAATGGCGGGGGCGCGGGTGCAGGGGCCGGTGTCGCAGGGTACGTTTCTGACTGCGCTTGGCATTGATGCGCGCGCCGCCGTTTTGGGCGATGCGGTGCGCGCCGACCGTGACCGGCTGGTGGTGGACGATCAAATGGGGCTATTGTTCAAGGCGCTGGCGATCACCGCCCCTGCCTGGCCCGAACCAACCGGATTTGCCGCATGATCGACTATCGCCTTGCTACCCCCGCCGATGGCACTGCGCTGGACGCGGTGGCGCGGCAGATTTGGCTGGCGACGTTCGGCCATTCGGCAAATGCGGAGGACGTCGCGCTTTATCTGAGCGAAGCCTATGGCCCGAACGGCCGGTTGATCGCCAGCCTCGCCAATCCGGCGTATCAGTTTCAACTCGCGCTGGATGGCGATGCGATTGCGGGCTTTGCCAATCTGTGCCCCGTTTGGCTCGATCACCCGGCGATTGCGGCGGGCGCGATGCAGCTCAGCCAGCTTTACGTCGACGCCCCCTGGCACGGCACCGGCGTGGCCCAAGCGTTGATGCGCTGGACGATGGACACCGCGCGCGGTGATGGCGCGTCCGCGCTGGTGCTGACCGTGTGGGAGGAAAATCACCGCGCCAAGGCGTTTTATGACCGGCAGGGCTTTGCTCATATTGGCGACTATGCCTTCCCGACCGGCAATCAGGTTGACCGCGACTTCATCATGCAGGTGATGTTGTGACGATCGAGGTCGTGCGCGCCGCAGCACTTGGCGCGGTGCCGCATGGCTTTTTGGGGCGGCGCGGCGGGGTGTCGCATGGGCTTCATGCCGGGCTGAATGTCGGGACGGGGTCGGACGACGGCGCGGCGGCGGTTGCCGAAAATCGCGCGCGCGCGGTCGCCGCTGTCCTGCCCGGCGCGACGCTGGTCAGTGTGTTTCAGGTTCATTCGGCCGATGTCGTCACAGTGACCGGCTCGATCGACTTTGCGGATCGCCCGCACGCCGACGCGATGGTGACCAACCGGCCGGGGTTGGTGCTCGGCATCCTGACCGCCGATTGTGCGCCGGTGCTGCTCCACGATGCGGCGGCAGGGGTGATCGGTGCCGCGCACGCCGGGTGGAAGGGAGCGCTGGCGGGGGTGACGGACCGCACGGTTGCCGCAATGGTGGCGCTGGGGGCAAAGTCTGAGCGGATCGCCGCCGCGATTGGCCCGTGCATCGCTCGCGTCAGTTACGAGGTTGACGACGCGTTCGCGCGCCGTTTTGCCGAGCATGATCCGGCCAATGAACGCCATTTCGCCCCCGGCCGGGCAGGCCACCACCAATTCGACCTTGCCGCCTATGTCGCCGCGCGGCTGGCGGCAGCGGGGGTGGGGCGGATCGAATTGATCGCGCGCGATACCTATGCCGAGCCGGACAGCTATTTCAGTTATCGCCGCAGCACCCACCGCGGCGAACCCGATTATGGGCGCCAGATTTCGCTGATCGGCCTTGGCTGAGCTATCGCTGGCAGCAGGGCTTCGCTAGAAGGCGCCATCCCCTCCCCAAGGAGTGCGCCTGTTATGACCGATGAGACCGACGCGCCGCTGACCGGCGTTGAACCCCGCCGCCGCCCAAAGGCCGATATCGACCAAATTGGCGGGCGTCGGCTGCGCCCCTCCACGCTGATGATGGGCCATGGTTATGACCCGACGCTGTCCGAAGGATCGCTGAAGCCGCCGATTTTCCTCACCTCAACCTTCGTGTTCCCCAATGCAGCGGCGGGGAAACGCCATTTTGAGGGCGTGACCGGCAAGCGCCCCGGTGGCGCAGAGGGGCTCGTTTATTCGCGCTTCAACGGCCCGAATCAGGAAATTCTGGAGGACCGGCTGAGCATTTGGGAAGAGGCGGAGGACGCGCTGAGCTTCAGCTCGGGCATGTCGGCGATCGCGACCTTGTTCCTGTCGATGGTCAAGCCCGGTGATACGATTGTCCATTCAGGCCCGCTTTATGCTGCGACCGAAACGCTGATCGCGCGAGTGCTGGGGCGGTTTGGCGTCCATTTCCTCGACTTTCCGGCAGGCGCGACGCGCGACGAAATCGACGCAGTGCTGAGCAAGGCGGCAACGGGGCGGGTCGCGCTGATCTATCTAGAAAGCCCCGCCAACCCGACCAACGCGCTCGTCGATGTGGAGGCGGTTGCCGCCAGCCGCGACGCGATCTGGGCGAATAGCGATGAGAAACCGCCGATCGCGATCGACAACACGTTCCTGGGGCCGCTCTGGCACCAGCCGCTCAAGCACGGCGCCGATCTGGTGGTCTATAGCCTCACCAAATATGCGGGTGGCCATTCGGATCTGGTGGCGGGCGGCGTGCTGGGCTCGAAAGCGCACATCAACACCATCCGGCTGATGCGCAACACCATCGGCACAATCACCGATCCCAACACCGCGTGGATGTTGCTGCGCAGTCTGGAAACGCTTGAGCTGCGGATGAGCCGGGCGGGCGAAAATGCCGCGAAAGTGTGCGAATTCCTGCGCCACCACCCGAAGGTTGAGCGGGTCGGCTATCTCGGCTTTCTCGAATCGACTCCGGGGGAGGAGCGGCAGGCCGATATTTACCGCCGCCATTGCGACGGCGCGGGCAGCACCTTTTCGCTGTTCCTGAAAGGAGGTGAGAAGGAGAGTTTTGCCTTCCTCGACGCGCTCAAAATCGCCAAGCTTGCTGTGTCGCTCGGCGGGACCGAAACGCTTGCCAGCCATCCGGCCGGGATGACCCATTTGTCGGTGCCCGAACCGCGCAAGCAGGCGCTGGGGATTACCGATAATCTGGTGCGGATTTCGATCGGGGTCGAGGATGCCGACGACCTGATCGCCGATTTCGATCAGGCGCTGGCGACGGTTTGATCAACGCTGGGGTTGGGGGCGTTCGGCGAGAAAATCCATCACCGGCAGCGCTTCG
>PNLG01000256.1 GCA_013822915.1 Sphingomonas sp.
CATGGGCGGCGAAATCGAAGCCTATCAGGAAGTGGCACGCCGCCTTGGCCTCTTGCCCGAGGGGAGCGAGAATGCGGTGCTCGATCTCGAAAGCCATCGCAAGCGGCGGGGAAAATAACCCGCTGCGGCGATGGTTAGCCCTTCACCTTCATCCCGCAGATGATGCCGAACACAAAGCAGCAAAACAGCGCAAGCTGCACTTTGCCCCCAGCATCGCTCCAGCCGAAATACTCGCCGCCAAATGCGAACAGGGCGATGAAGAGGACCATTGCCAATCCGGCCATCGCGACGCGCCCCTTTTGTGCTTCACACCACCGCACTAGCACGGTGGCCATCATGGACAGTGCGCCGCAATCGTAAACAAGTGATGAAGGTTGCGGCCAATCGAGCAGAGCGGCATAGCGGCAAAAGCTCAACAAGGAGTTGCCCATGAAGCTGCGCATTATCGTCACGCTGAAGCCCGGGGTGCTCGACCCGCAAGGACGCGCGATTCATGGCGCTTTGCGCGGGCTGGGCTTTGCCGGGGTGAATGATGTGCGCGCGGGCAAGATTTTCGAACTCGACGTCGCCGATGACACCGATGATACGGCCATAGATGATATGTGCCGAAAATTGCTCGCCAACACCGTCATCGAAAACTATCGGGTGGAGCGCGCATGAAGAGCGCCGTCATCGTCTTTCCCGGCTCCAACTGCGACCGTGACATGGCAGTGGCGATCGAATCGGTGACCGGCACCAAGCCCGTGATGGTGTGGCACGGCGACACGGCCCTGCCCGACCGCGTGGCCTTGATCGCCCTGCCCGGCGGCTTTTCCTATGGCGATTATCTGCGCTGCGGCGCGATTGCCGCGCGCTCGGCGATCATTCCCGCCATCGTGGCAGCCGCGGACGCAGGCGTGCCGGTGCTGGGGGTGTGCAATGGCTTTCAGATCCTGACCGAGATCGGCCTGCTACCCGGCGCGCTGATGCGCAATGCGGGCCTGAATTTCGTGTGCCGCGACGTTCCGCTGACGGTTGGCACGACCGACACTGGCTTTACGCGGGGCTATCGGGCGGGCGAACGCATCGTCGTGCCGGTCGCGCACCATGACGGCAATTACACCGCCGATGCCGATACGCTTGACCGGCTGGAGGGCGAAGACCGCGTCGCGTTTCGCTATGCAGAAAGCGTCAACGGATCAGCGCGCGCAATCGCCGGGGTGCTGAACACGCGCGGCAATGTGCTGGGCATGATGCCGCATCCCGAACGCCGGATCGAAGCGGCACATGGCGGCGATGACGGGCGGCGGCTGTTCGAGGGCCTGCTGGAAACGGTGGGTGCCTGATGATGCATGATCCGCTGGGATGTGACGACTGCCCCGTGCGCGAAATCGCGGTATGCGCAGGATTGGGCGAAGTCGAACGGCGCGACCTGGCCCGGCTGGGACGGCGCAAAAGCTATCGCCGCGGCGAGACGATCTTTGCGGCTGGGGATTCGTCGATCGCCTGCGCCACGCTTGTCAGCGGCGCGGTGAAGCTGTCGCGCTTCGACGCGCAAGGGACTGAACGAACTGTCGCGCTGCTCCACCCCGCCGGGTTTCTCGCGCGGCTGTTCGCGGTCGAGATTGATTGTACCGCGACCGCGCTCAGCGACTGCACGCTGTGCCTCTTCCCTCGCGACGTCGTCGAGCGCCAGATGCGCAGCCATTCCGACTTCATGGAGCGGGTTCTGCGTGCGACCAGCGAGCAGCTTGCCAGTGCTCATAACCTGATCGATCTGATCGGCCGCCGCGATGCCCGCGCGCGGGTCACCGGACTGCTGCTGATCTTTGCCGAAGGAAGTTGCGACGGGCCCCTGGCCGATGGCCAGCTACTCGACCTGCCGCTGACGCGCGGCGAGGTCGCAAACTTTCTGGGGCTCACAATCGAGACGGTCAGCCGCCAACTCACCATTCTCGAGGCAGAGGGCGCTATCGCCCGTGAGGGCCCGCGCGGCATCCGCCTGCTACGCGTTGCCGCATTGGCGCCCCCTACCGATTGAGGCGGCTCAAGCTGTCGCGCGGATAATCGCAACGGCAAGGCCCCACAGGATTAACATCGCCGGCATCGTCAGCACTTGGACAGTCGCATCATTGGCGCTCAGCCAGCCGCTGGCAGTGCTGATGCCTTGCTGTCGGAAGTCCTCCCAGCTTTCAACCTGGCCGACGGGGGCCGCGATCCGCGCCCAAAGCGCAGGCACGACGAAGAATGCCGCAAGGAAGATCATGAAAATGACGAACGGGATTGCCAAGCCCGGATCGGCAAAGGCTGCCCACATGATGCCGAGATAGACGAAGAAGCTGCCGAAAACCGCGACGTGCAGCATCGGATGCAAATCGAACACATGACCTGCACGGCGGTTATGCCCGATCGCGGCGGGCGGCTGCGTCGCCGTCGCGCGCGCCATTGCAAATTGGTCGGCTGAGAATAGGGCAGTCATGGCATCGCTCCTTAAACAGGTGATGCCCCTTTCTATGCACGCATCGCGCTGCCCGCTTTGACCTCGATCAAGCGATCAGCGCTCGAACAAGCGGGTCAGGCGGGCGAGCAAGACGATGGCGCTGGGCCAGAACATTGTGTTCCATAGGTCATGCCAATTGGCCGACAGGTTGATCGGCGCGCGGTGTGCCATGCTGTCGCGCAAATCCCCCGCCTCCCCCGCCAACGCGACAGCGAGGACCACCAACCACGGCCGCCAGCTTTGCACCGGCCATCGGAACGCCAGACACACTGCGAGAAACAGACCAAGCGCGACATAAATGTGCAGCGCATCCTTGGCGAGGCCCACATGATTGACCAACCAAAGCTTTACCGCCTGCAGCGCGCTGGGCGGCGGCATCACACTTCTGCACGAAATGGGGTAAAGTCAGTGCCTTCGTCGAAAACGTCGACGCCCTCACGGCGCTTAAGGAATCCGACAACCAGATAGGTGAGCGGCGTCAACAATGCTTCCCACCCGACCTTCAGCGCCCATTGCGTCAACAACACCTGAATGACGAGCGCATTTGTCCACCCTTCGGCACCCCAAAAGGCGAGCGGATAGAAGATCAGGCTGTCGACTGCCTGCCCCGCCACGGTGGACCCGATCGTGCGGGTCCATAGCTGCTTGCCGCCGGTCCATATCTTCATGCGCGCGATGACATAAGCATTGACGAACTCACCCGCCCAAAAGGCGCAGACCGACGCCAGCACAATCCGCGGCACCTGACCGAAAATCGTCTCATAGGCGGCCTGATTCTTCCAATCGGGCGCCGGCGGGAGCGCGACGACAACGAACGACATGAACGCCATGAAGATGACGGCGACCGTCCCCGCCCAGATCACCCGGCGCGCCCGCGAATAGCCATAAACCTCGGTCAGCACGTCGCCGATGACATAGGAAATCGGGAAAAACAAAATGCCCGCCCCAAATGGCCAATAACCAACGCCCGGCAGCCAGATTTGCGCAACCTTGCCCGCGCCAATCACATTCGACAACAGGATGATCGCAACAAAGGCGGCCATGACGAAATCAAAATAGCGAAACGACGCATGGCCCAGATCGCGCGCCGACACTGACTTCAAATCCATGACATACCCCAAAACTGCACGGTCAAGGCTTTAACGCGGTTTCGCGCCCGCGCAATTGCCGCTATCGACGCGCTGATCGCGCGCCCGTAGTTCAACTGGATAGAGCACGAGCCTTCTAAGCTTGGAGTTGCAGGTTCGAGTCCTGCCGGGCGCGCCAATCTCCCTTCGGTCGACGATGCCCGCTATTGCTCAAGGTATCCGGCCTTCGTCCTCCTGGGCGCGCCAAGTTACCCAAACCGGGACTAATGTGGGTATCGGGCGGACCAGCCAAGGGCTTGCTCTTCGCACCATATTCGCCGATGAAGCGCGCTTGCGATGATCGATTACAGCGGCCGGGGGGCCCGCTCGATCACGATGTTGGAGGGGGTCACCTTGCTATTTATGGAACGCCGCCGGTGAGGGTGGCTCAGTTGCTTAGGCGTCGTCCATTGGTGCAGCGCCAGGCCGAAGCGGCGTTTTTGATTGCTCGCGCACAATCCGACGCCGGGGGGACGCAATGATCCTTGCCGGTATGACCAGCGCTGTTCTGCTGGTTGGGGCTCCGATCAACCTGGGCGGGCTGTCGCTTGAGCCGCTCGCCGAGCAACTCCGCCGCGCCGAGGCACAACAGGCCGCGCTGCAGTCGACATTGCCTGCTCAGGCCGCACCCACCGCACCCGCGTCCGCACCCGATACTGAAACCCCGGTCGAGCTGACCAACCCACCGCAAGCTGCCACTCCTTCCGCCACTGATCCCGAAGTGATGGAAATGACTGTCACGGGACGCAAGAAAACGCCCGGTGACCCGTTGGAGCGCGCCAACGCGCTGTCGTTCGAAGTAACACAAGCCGTGGACCGGGCC
>PNLG01000132.1 GCA_013822915.1 Sphingomonas sp.
TAGCCACCGGCAGCGCGGCGCCGCGCGCGGCCAGTGCGATATTGAAACGCGGCAACGCAAACCCCGCCATTACAGGCCACCCAGGCTGGCAAGCAGGAGATAGGCCAGCCGCGCATTATCGGGCGACGGGCGCAGCAAGGCGGCGCGTTGTTGCACCGGCCGGGCGCCGCCGTTCAACTGATCAAGCGTCGCCTGCGCCCAGCGGACGGCCCCGCTTTGGCTTTCACCATTGCCGGGGATGATTTCGGCGCCATCGGCAATCCCCTCGCCCAGCGTTACCGATGCAAGCCCCGTCGCGCCCGCGGCACCCGCGCCCGTGTCGAGCCGCGCGGCAAAGCGTTCGTAAATTTCCCCCACCGTGCGCGGCTTGCCGCCGGGGCCGTAGAAGATGTTGCGATTGGCGTTCGCCGCCGCCGGGAACAGCCCCGCCCCAATCCGGTCAGGATTGGATTGCAGCGCGCCCAAAAACTTGCGCGCCCCGCCCAGCCCCAGGAAATGCGCCATGTAAAGGTCGGTGCCCGTCGCCGGACGACCCAGCGTAGCCTCAATCCCCGCCTTGTTGTCGGCGGCATGTTCCGCCGCCATCAGCGCGGCGGTCTGCGGATCGTTACGCAGGCCCAGGATTGCGCGGCGCGTGGCGGGATCGCTTACCGTCAACTTACCATTCGCCCCGGTTTGAATCGCATCCGCGGCCCAGCCCAGTCCGTGTTCGCCGCCGTGATTCTTCACCACCGACAGCCAGCTCTGCTCGATAAATTGATACAGGCCGCGCGCGCTCGATGTCGGCGCCTTGGCTTGCGCGTTCAGGCCGCTTTCGACCTGCGCCTGACCTAGCAGATAGTTGAAATCGATCCCCGTCCGGGCGGACGCCAGCGCGATCGCTGATTGAACCGTGCCCTGCACACCGGCGACTGGAGTGACGCTCATCGCTTTCTTGCCCCTTATTCAGAGACCTTTTAAGCAATTATCGTGCCATTTCACGCATGGCCAAACGCACTCTTATGCAAAAGCGGCAGCGCCGGGGCGATAGGCTGCGGCGCCAACGCCGGCCAGTTGTTGCAAGCGGCGACGCACATTCGCGCTCATCAAATTCACATAGATCCGGCAGGTCTCGTTCAGCCGGTGTGCTTCCTCGGCCAATTGGCGCGTTTCGGCGTTCAGCGGCGCGTCGTCCATGGCGGCCACCATATCGATCCCGACCAGCTTGGCGCGGGTAGCGCGTTCGAGCGCATCCACATCATTGGCCTTTAACGCCGCGATTTCGGCGTGCAACGCCTCGATCACACGGATCAGAGCATCACGGCGGGTCATGCGGGAATCCAGTTCAGTCTCAGCGCGATCAGACGATCCGCGACATTTTCAGGGGAAATCGGATAAGTGCCATTGGCAATCGCTTGCCGGATGCGGGCCACCCGCTCTTCATTCACCGGCGGCCGGACAGCCAGATCGGTCACCAGCGCCTGAAGCGCGGCACCCGCCGTTGCCCGTGCCGCGGGCGCCGGGGTGGGCGTTGCGGCGGGTTCAGCAGGAGCCGGGGCAGACGCAGGCGCCTGAGCCCGCGGCGATGCCAGCCGCCCGGCTGCCACCCGATCCGTTGCCGTTGCCGGCGCTGCAGTGATGCGATCAACCATGTCGCGACCTTTGCCTTGCTACTGCCTCAGGAGGGGAAACGACCGCCTTCAGCGAAACTTTAGAAAAAAATTCACACAGATTTATCGGACGTAACCAGGCAGCGTCGCGCGGCCAGGCTCAAGGGCAATTGCCTGTATCGGCTTTTTGGGCCCTGCAACATCGACCAGCAGCCGCGCACCCGCCGCTGCATCGGTCATCGCAATGCCGTCGCGGGTCACGGCAAAACCGCTGGTGTTCACCTCAACAACCACCGGGTCGCCCCGCTTGATGACATAGTCGGGCTTTGCCGCAACGACGGGTGCGACAGGCGGCGGCACGGGGACGGCCGCGACCGGCGCCATCACCACGGGCACGAAAATCCGCCATTCGGGACTGGCGCAGCTGATGACGACCGCGTCATGATTATCCTGGCGCCACTTCATCATCAGCGTTGAACAAGTTGCCAGTTTCAGCCGCGCATCCACCGGCGCGCGTGCGCCACCCTCGCTGCCCATCGGACGCCCGGTAAAGTCGGCGACCGCGCGGTCGAGCGTGGCGGTATCCTGAAACGGGCCTTGCGCGATTGCGGGCGTCGCCGCCGTCAACAGCGCAAAAATGCCAAGTCGCATCATCATCCTCTCCTGTGCGTGCGCGGCCACGCGGCAAATCTTGGTTGCCGGGCGGCAAATCATTGCCGCTCTCCAGCATAAACGAGCGTCAGCGACACGCCGCGCCGCCCGGTATGAACGCTGTTCGCAATCGTTACCCGACCACGGGGAAGCGCGCGCGCTTCAGCAAGCGCGGCTGCCACGGCGCGAGCACGGTCGCTGGCGAGGAGCGCGGCACTGCCGCTCACCGGGTCGACATCCTGCGCGCTGCCATCGGCAAGCCCGGTCACGCGAATGGCAATGCGCGGGTCGCGCGCCGCCGCACGGGCCCATGCAATGACCGCGTCGGGCGCAATCGGCAGCCGCGCAGAGCCGGGCGCAAAGTCATAAATCGCCGCCGCAGCCACCGGGCTGGGCTCCGCCACCACTTTCATCATGGCCGATCCGGTGCCGCCAAAGCCACCGCGCAGTCCCGCTACCAAAGCGCGGCGATCCGCGCCTTGATGCGCCATCACCAGCACGAAAAACCCGAGCAGCAACAGCGCCAGATCAGCCAGCGTCACCAGCCAGATCGGCCGCGACGGCGGCGCATCGGGGAAAAATGCTGTCGTCATCAAAGGCTCTCCACTTCATCGCGCAGCGGCAAAACGGCGGTCGGCACCGCCACGGGCCCCCGTTTGCGCGGTGCCTCCTGCCGGGCGAGCGCGCGCAGCGGCGCCTCCAGCCGCAATCGTTCAAACGCTTCATCGCGGGCCGCACGGCGCAGCCGGGCCGCCACGGGCATCGCAATCAGATTGCCGATCGCTGCACCATAAAGGGTGGAGAGCAGCGCGACTGCCATCGCCCCGCCAATTGCCGCCGGATCGCCCATGGCCAGGAACATCCGCACCAGCCCGATCAGCGTGCCGATCATCCCCATGGCGGGCGCAAGTTCGGCGGCCGATGCCCAGACGTCAACCGCCGCCAAATGCCGCTCGGTCCGGGCCAGTTGGCGCGATTTGAGCTGTTCGACGACCGTATCGACGTCCGCGCCATCAACGATTGCTGCAACGGCGGCGGCAACATCGGGATCGGCGATCACCGACCGGTCGAGCGCGAGCACGCCGTGCCGCTTCGCAATCCGGCCAAGCGCTCCAATCTGATCGACCAGCGCATCGGCGCGGAAGCGGCGACGCAGCAATACACGCAGCGCCGAGGCACCGCGCGCGAGATCGCGCGCCGGGGTGCGCAGGATCACCGCGCCAACGGTGCCCGCCGCGACAATGACCATCGCGGCCGGATCAAGATAAGGGGCCAAAAGGGCCGAAATTGCGGTGACAGTCATATCCGCCCGTGTCTAGCAAGGTTCGCGCCAACTGCCGCTCACGCATCGTTAACCAGCCGC
Source organism: Sphingomonas sp. (assembly GCA_013822915.1). Classification (GTDB taxonomy): domain Bacteria; phylum Pseudomonadota; class Alphaproteobacteria; order Sphingomonadales; family Sphingomonadaceae; genus Sphingomonas. The sequence goes on from PNLG01000132.1 coordinate 3,604, forward strand.
AAAACGGGCCATTGCCGCCCGTTCGGCACGCATTTGCCGCCCCCGGCAAAATTTTGCCGCCCGCCCCCGTCCCCGCTGCCGCACCCGGCCTGATGTCGATGGGCACGCCAATTGGCACGGTGTTTGCTGGGAACGTCGCGCAGGATTGTCTGCGACGGGAGTTTGCCACGGTGGCTGACCAAAATCTGTTTGGCGTTCATGGGGCCGCGCTGGAGGTGCGTTCGCGTCGCCTTGGCCTGCTGGCATCGAACATCGCCAATGCGTCGACCCCCGGATTCAAGGCGCGCGACATTGATTTTCGCGAAGCCATGCAGGCGGCGTCGCGCCCCGGCGGTTTGTCGACGGGGTCGATTGATGCTGCCACCAAATATCGCATTCCGCTTCAGGCATCGCTCGATGGCAACACGGTCGAACTTTCAACCGAACAGACCGCCTTTGCCGAAAACGCTGTCGCCTATCAAACGACGCTGTCGTTCCTGAACGGGCGCATTGGCCAACTCACCCGCGCGTTGCGGGGCGAATAAGATGGGGCGCGCATAACATGCCGGGGCAGCCACTCACGATTTTTCAGGTCGCCGGACGCGCCATGTCGGCGCAGCTGGTGCGGATGAACACGACCGCGTCGAACCTGGCGAATGCGAGCGTCGTCTCGTCGAGCGAGGAAGCGGCTTACAAAACCAAAAAACCAGTGTTCCGGACCGAATTCGACAAGGCATCGGGCATGTCGACCGTCAATGTCGAAAGCGTGATCCAGGCGGGCAACCGCGCCACCAAAACCTATGACCCGTCCAACCCGCTCGCCGACAAGG
>PNLG01000016.1 GCA_013822915.1 Sphingomonas sp.
TTCGGGTCTTGGCAGTCGGAGCGCGCCAAGGTTTACCGGCGGCTAAACGCCATTCCCGGCGACTGGGGCACGGCGGTGAATGTGCAGGCGATGGTATTCGGCAATATGGGCGACACATCGGCGACGGGGGTGGCCTTTACCCGCGATCCGGCAACGGGCGTGCGGGCTTATTACGGCGAATTCCTGATCAATGCGCAGGGCGAGGATGTGGTCGCAGGCATCCGCACCCCGCAATATCTGACCCGCGCCGCGCGCGAGGCAGCGGGCGCCAAGCCGTTGAGCATGGAAGAGGCAATGCCCGAAACCTATGCCGAACTGGCCAAGGTGTTCGACCTGCTGGAGGTGCATTACCGCGATATGCAGGACATTGAATTCACGGTCGAACGCGGCAAATTGTGGATGCTCCAGACGCGCAGCGGCAAGCGCACGGCATCGGCTGCGCTCAAAATCGCGGTCGACATGGCGCATGAGCGGCTGATTACCGAGGAGGAAGCGGTCGCGCGCGTCGACCCGGCGGCGCTGGACCAGCTTTTGCACCCGACACTCGACCCAAAGGCGCCGCGCGATGTGTTGACCCGTGGATTGCCTGCATCACCGGGGGCGGCATCGGGCGTGGTTGTGTTCGACAGCGAAACGGCGGAGCGTCGCGCTGGCTTGGGCGATGCCGTGATCCTGGTGCGGATTGAGACATCGCCAGAGGATATTCACGGCATGCATGCAGCACGCGGCATCCTGACCGCGCGCGGCGGGATGACGAGCCATGCCGCTGTGGTCGCGCGCGGCATGGGGCGGCCGTGCGTGTCGGGGGCGGGCACCATCTCCATTGACGCCAAGGCGCGGGTGATGCGCGTCACCACCGCCGGGCAAGTCCGTGAAGTGCGCGAGGGTGACGTCATTACCATCGACGGTGCGTCGGGCGAAGTGATGCTGGGTGCCGTGCCAACGGTGCAGCCCGAACTGGCGGGCGATTTTGGTGTGTTGATGGCGTGGGCGGACAAGGTGCGGCGGATGGCGGTGCGCACCAACGCCGAAACCCCGCTTGATTGCCGCACCGCGCGCGATTTCGGTGCCGAGGGGATTGGCCTGTGCCGCACCGAGCACATGTTCTTTGACGCCGCGCGAATCACGGCCGTGCGCCAGATGATCCTTGCCGACACCGAGGCCGGGCGGCGCCTTGCGCTCGACAAGCTGCTCCCCGAACAGCGCGCCGATTTCGCCGAGATTTTTGAGGTAATGGCGGGGCTGCCGGTGACGATCCGGCTGCTCGACCCGCCGCTGCACGAATTTCTGCCGCATGCCGAAAATGAATTTGCCGATGTGGCGGCGGCCGCCGGGGTCGGGGTTGAAGCGTTGAAGCGGCGGGCGGCGGAATTGCACGAATTCAACCCGATGCTGGGGCATCGCGGGTGTCGGCTGGGGGTTACCTATCCCGAAATCTATGAAATGCAGGCGCGCGCGATTTTCGAAGCGGCAATTGATGTTGCCGAACGCACCGGCGCTGCCCCCATCCCTGAGGTGATGATCCCGCTCGTCGGCACCCGGCGCGAGCTGGAGTTGATGAAAGCGGTGGTCGATGCGCAGGCGCAGGCGGTGTTTGCCGAACGCGGGCGGCGCATCGACTATCTGGTCGGCACGATGATCGAATTGCCCCGCGCCGCGATCATGGCTGGCCAGATTGCCGAGGATGCGGCGTTTTTCAGCTTTGGCACCAATGATCTGACGCAAACCACGCTGGGCGTCAGCCGCGACGATGCCGGCCGGTTCCTGACCGCTTATGTCGATCAGGGGATTTACGCGACCGACCCGTTTGTCAGCCTGGATGTGGAGGGCGTGGGGGCGTTGATCGAGCTGGCGGCCGAGCGCGGCCGGGCGACGCGGCCGGACATCAAGCTGGGCATTTGCGGCGAACATGGCGGCGATCCGGCGAGCATTGCCTTTTGCGAGCGGACCGGCCTCGATTATGTGTCCGCCTCGCCCTATCGCGTGCCGATTGCCCGGCTGGCGGCGGCACAAGCGGCATTGCGCGCGCGGGCGTAAAACGTTTATGACGACCTCGTGACAGCGGGGGAGCGTGCGTGAAAAACTGGCAGCGGCTGGCGCTGTGCGCGGTCGCCGGGATGGCGTTTGGCGTGGGTGGCGCGGTGTGGAGCGTGCGCGCCGCCGCACTTGGCGCGCAGACGGTCATTGGCCCCTGGACGACGGGCAGCGATTTCGGAACCGACAAGGCCAGCCGCTATACCCGCGCGGTCATCGCTTTGCGCGGGCTGCTGGCCCTGCCCGCGAGCGAGGCGCGCTATTACAATGCCGGGACTGACGACAGCGGCGCGCCGCTGGACGGCAAATGCAGGTATCGGCTGACGGGCGGGGCACTGCCCGCCAAATGGTGGAGCGTGACGCTTTATGACCCGGCGGGGTATCTGGTGTCCAATGCCGCCGAAATCTACTCGATCGGCAGCGCGGGCTTGCCTGATTCTGAACAGATGGCGTGGCAGGTTGCGATCGGGCCAGAGCGGGTGGCCGGGCACTGGTTGCCGACCAGCGGCATTGCCCGGTTTGAGCTGACGCTGCGGGCTTACCTGCCGACCGATGGCGGGCGGGGCAACTTCACCGCCGCGCAATTGCCGCGCCTGACCCGGATGGGCTGTGCATGATCCGCCGCTGGCTAGGGGCGGTGATGCTCGGCCTGTTCGCGGGGCTGGTCGCGTGGCAGGTGACGCTGGCGCTGGTCCCGCAGGCACTGATGCGGCTGGCAGTGGCGCGGGTGTCGGCGCAGGGGAGCGCGATCAACGCGATGACTCATGCGCCGCTGGTCACGGCCAAGGCACGCGCGATTGTACGGCCCAGTCCCGATCTCCTCTATTCCGCCTGCCCATTCGACCTGAGCGCCAGGCCGCTGCTGATCGACGCAACGCCGGTGACCGCCCCTTATTGGTCGCTATCGGTGTTCGACGGGCAAACCAATGCGGTGTTTGTGGCGAATAATCAGCGCTCGGCGGCGCCGCTGCGGCTCGCGGTGCTGACGGGGGATCAGGTGGCACCCGCCGGGTATCGCGCGGTGCGCGTGGGCGGCGCGACGGGCATCGCGCTGATCCGCGTGCTGATCGATCGCGGCGCGCCGATGGGGGCGATTGATGCAGCGCGTCGCACCGCCAGGTGCCGCCCCGCGCGATAGGATTAGCGGTCGCTATGCTTGTCGAGCAGGGCAGCCTGGACGCACCATTTGTCGCGGGTGATCGTCCCCGCATTCAGCCCCAGCCGAAGCTCAAGCGCCAACTCATCTTCAGGCGTTAGTGTCGCGAGATCGTGGATCGTGGCTACGCCGAGCGCCTCCAGCCGGTCGGCAATCTTCTCGTCAATCCCCTCAATTCTCAGCAATTCGCGGCATGTCAGCGAGGCAGGCTCGGCGGACGGCGCGGGGACGGATGGTCGTTCGGGCTCTGCCGGCGGCGGTGACTGGGTCGAGACGGGCATCGGGGCGGGGCGGGTGTTCGCCGCTGCGCGGGCCGCGCTGCGCTGGGCTGCGCTGCGCTTGCGGTAATCGGTATAATGTGCACGCTCTGTTTCAAAGCGACGGCGCCAGACCGACGCACTGGTATTGGCGGCATAACCCAGCGCCATCCCTATCAGCATCAGCAACGTCGCACCAACGACCAGGCCCGGTAACCAAATCGGCATCGTTCATCGCCCGAAGTTCGTGAAACTTACGCGCCGCTTGTTGCGCGTTCGTCCGCCCGCAATCAAGCGTTGCGGGCACCATATCCGGCGCAACTGTGCCAAAATCATCCGTCGGACAGTGCGCGGCTTAGATACCGTCTTTGAAAGCGTCCGAAATCGAGCACGCCGCCGGTCCCAGAATCACGACGAACAATGTCGGCAGAATGAACAGGATCAACGGGATGGTCATGATCGCGGGCAGGCGTGCGGCCTTTTCCTCGGCGCGCATCATCCGTTCGTTGCGAAATTCAGCCGACAATACGCGCAGCGCACTTGCGAGTGGGGTGCCGTATTTCTCGGTCTGCACCATCGTGGTCACCACGCCCTTGACCGCATCGAGCGCGACGCGCTGCGCGAGATTCTCAAACGCCTGACGCCGCTCGGCGAGGAAGCCCAGCTCGATTGCCGTCAGGGTGAATTCATCGCCCAGTTCGGGATAGGCGCGGCCCAGTTCGCGTGCGACCCGGCTGAACGCGGCATCGACCGTTAGCCCTGCTTCGGCGCAAATGACGAGCAGGTCGAGCGCATCGGGAAGTCCTTTACGAATGGCGTTCGAGCGATTGTCGATCTTGTTCTTCAGGTAAAGATCGGGCGCCTTGTATGCGAGAATGAAGCTGCCCGCGACCAGGCCGTAAGCCTTTAGCGGCGACCAGTCCGAAAACATGTCGGTCCCGTAAACCAGATACAGCATCAGCC
>PNLG01000296.1 GCA_013822915.1 Sphingomonas sp.
CCGCGCAAAAGGGAAGCACGGGGGGCAGGGCCGCGCTAAGCGGGCAGAAAGCCGAGTTCATAGACCATCGGGCGCAGCTTTTCGGTCAGCGCGGCGTAGGCGGCCTTGAACGGGTCGAAATCAGTAAGTTCGGTGTCACCATAGGCTTCGAGCGCGCGGCGCACCTGATACCATCCGGCATCGGCGCGGTTCAGCTTGTATTCCTGCCTGATCTTGTTCGGGAAGCTGGTGGCGTGGAAGCGCTGGAACAGCTTGCGCCCTTCGTCGAGCACGACTTGCGCTTCGAGTGAGAACGTCATGCCATCCATGTAGCGCACCATGAAATCGCTCTCGAACCGCGCCTTCGCGCCGACCTCGGCCTCGGTGTAGGGGATGAAGTGATTGGTGAGGCTCCAGTCGCGATCATTCCAGCGCAGCCCGTCCGCGCCCGCAGTGAGGTTCTTTCCGGCGAACAGCATCCAAACAAGGCAGTCGGATTTGAACTCGTCCGAAAGCGGCTGCGAGGGTTGCAGGAACTGGTCGTTATGGTTCGCCCACGTGTGAGTGGCGAGCATCCTGACAGAGAAAACAATCGCCGCCTGCCAAAGGTTTACTTCCGTCAGCCAAAACCCACCGCCATTGCCACCCGTGAAGATTGACGACGAAATCAAGGTTTCCTGTCCAGCATGCTGCATGTCATTATTGCTTGCGTAAAGATAGGCAACCGCCCCGATATATTGTCGTTTTGGCCGAGGATTGCTTGCGATGGTGAGGGCATTCGAAAGAGGCAAAGCTAGTCCACCCTTGGCGCTCGTTTTGGCTATCCAAACGTTTAGCAGGCGAGAGTTGGGACAAACGACGTAGGATTTCTCGCCAACGAGGGCACCTTTGCGATCCAGCACGGTTGTTTGAACCTCGGCAATCGGGAGCTTGATGCTCTGATCCCATACCAAGAAACCAATTGGGAAGTTGCCTTTAAGGCCGTCAAAGGCTTTGTTGTGAACGACGAAGCCATCCAAAAATTTCGCTTGCCATATACTTCGAAACTTCTCGAAGTTCGGCGCATTGACGTATTTCAGCGTGCTAAACATAGCCAATGTCGCGTTGGGTAGCTCGTGCCGAATGCGAACGAGAAACTGGGTGAACAGCTCCTTACTCGCGTATCCAAGGTTCATCTCGCGCATCCAGCCGTTGATGCGGGTTTTCTCGACTCCGATCTTATTCTCGTCGCCCTTGGCGATCCCCGACCCACTCTCCGCATAAGGCGGATTGATCAGCACCAGAAGCGGCTTCGCGCCCTTCTTGCCTTCGCGTGCATCGGCAATCGCCTGCCGCAGCGCCATGGGCACCCTGCCCGACAAATTGTAATCAATCTCGCCGAAATCGGTTACATCGTCGTTGAGGTAGTCATACTGAAAAATTTCCGCCCCGGCGAAGGCTGGGTTGCTGCGCATGATCGTCACGTCCTCGGCATCCAGCGTGGACATATACACGTTGCGCAGGTTGGAATGCTTGGCCTCCAGATTGCCGACGCCTGCGCACATATCCCAGACGATGTATTTCTGCTGCCAGTCCGCGCCCAATGTCGCGGCAAGCTGATCATAGGCTTTGTCGACGATGTGGAGCGGGGTGTAGAACGCGCCCTTGAACTTCTGATCGTCCATCGGCAGCAGGCTGTCGCGCCGTTCGAGCAGGTAGTGCCGCTCGGCTTCCGGCTCGGGCGGGCGGTGATAGATTTTCCAGAAATTGCGATAGCCGCGCTCGCTGGCGAGTTCGTATTGCTCGGCTCCGATGATAAAGACCGGCTTCTCGCCGCTGAACAGCAGACGTGCGGGCAGATTGCGCATCGCCTCGTTGCGGCCATCGTGCATGATGTCGGCGAAGAACAGCACGGCGTAATCCGCCTCGCGCTTCACGCCCAATTCGACGCCGATCATCGCCACCCACTTGTCGAACACCTGCTTGAGGTTGTTGCGCGTGATCGGGGTGCGGATGATCCGGCCTTCGCGCACCGCATCCTTGGCGGCCTTGATGAATTCGGCCTCGTAACCGTCGATCTGGTAGAGGATGAAGTGGGTTTCGATGGTGGGCGCGATCTGGGCGGCCAGCGCCTTGTCGGCGGCGGAACCCGATTTGGGCCAGACAATCGTCTTGTCTTCCAGCAGCGGCAAAGCATGCTCGGTCGCCATCAGCGCGGCCTTCTCGCGGTCGATCACGCACAGGAAGCCGGGGATCGCCTCGCCGCGCTTGCGCGCCGCGCGGACATAGGTGAGCAATTGCGCGAACATCAGCAGCGGCGGGGTCGGCGCTTCTTTGGCTTCGAACCAGATTTCGGGGGTCTGGATATCGACCAGCCCCTTGAACACGCCCTTCAGGCCAAGCGCCTTGATATAGGCGTCCTTGACGTCCTCCTCGGTCTTTGCTCGGGCAAGTGCCGCCGCCAAGCTCATGCTAGGTCACCCGCCCGGCGCGATATTCGTTGATGAGTGCCTTGGTAATGATTGCGCTCCCCCCTGACGGCAACGATGGCCAAGCGCTTGGCGTCGTGCAAGAAAAAAGCCGCTATCCCGCAATCCGTGCCGCGCGCGCGGCGAGCGCTGCGTTGCGTCGCGCAACCCGGTGGGCAAGCCCGGCGCGCAGGCTCGCCGACAGCGCACCCGCACTCGCGCGGGTCAAAGCGCGGGCGGCAAGGCCTGGCTGCCGCCCGTGCATGGCCGCGGCCCAGGGCGGGAGCAGGTCAAACGCGGCCGCCATCAGCACGCGCTGCACCGGCGCACTGGCGGCCCCTGCGGGCGCTGCTTCGTCCAGCGCCTTCACCACCGCGCGGGTGCGGTCATCGGCGCGCAGTTGCGGGCGCATCGCCAGCAGATAGGCGTCGGCGGCGCGGCGGGTGACGGGCACTGGCCCACTCCCCAGCGCGCGGGCCAGCACTTCGGTTTCGGCGAACAGCGCATCCTGGCGCGCGCGCGGCATCGCGGGCTCGGCATAGCGCTGATACGCCGCCAGAAAACACCATTCGCCCGCGACATGCACCCAGCCAAGCGTCGCCGGATCATCAGCGCGATAGGGCGTGCCATCGGCAAGCGTCCCGCCCACCGCCGAATGAATGCGGCGCACCCGCGCGATCATCGCCGCTGCCTGATCGCTCGCGGCATAGGTAGTGCCGCCCACAAAGCGCGCGGTGCGACGTAGACGCCCGACCATGTCGGCGCGGAAATTGGAATGGTCCCAAACGCCCGCCATCGCGCGGCGGTCGAGCATCTGCAGCAGCAGGGCGGCGACTCCGCCGATCATCATCGTCGCAAAATCGCCGTGCACGTCCCATGCGACCGAACCGGGGCCGTAAAGCCCATTGTCGCTGCCGCGCGTGATATCGAACGGGATGTCGTCATCAGCGGGCGCAAACAGCACATCGATCCGCGATTCGACCAGGGCGCGTAACGGGTTCATGCGCGCGACATGGGCGCGCGCCGCCCCGATGTCACGCGCTTTACCCGCCGGTCGTTCCGCGATCAGCCGCCGCCCGCCGCCGCCAGCGCCGCAAGCAGCAGCAGGGCGACAATGTTGGTGATCTTGATCATCGGGTTCACCGCCGGGCCGGCTGTGTCCTTGTAAGGATCGCCGACCGTGTCGCCAGTGACGGCCGCCTTATGCGCTTCGCTGCCCTTGCCGCCGTGATTGCCGTCTTCGATGTATTTCTTGGCATTATCCCATGCGCCGCCACCCGACGTCATCGAAATCGCGACGAACAGCCCCGAGACGATCACCCCGAGCAGCATCGCGCCAAGCGCTGCAAAACCCTGTGCCTGTCCGGCGACCCCGGTGATGATGAAATAGACCAGGATCGGCGACAACACCGGGAGCAGGCTGGGGACGATCATTTCGCGGATCGCGGCCTTCGTCACCAGATCGACGGTGCGGGCGTAATCGGGACGGCTGGTGCCCTCCATAATCCCCGGATTGGTGCGGAACTGCTCGCGCACTTCCTCCACCACCGCACCTGCCGCCCGGCCAACCGCGGTCATCCCCATCGCGCCAAATAGATAGGGGAGCAGCGCGCCAAGCAGGAGTCCGACGATCACATAGGGGTTGGACAATTGGAAATCGACGGTGAGCGCGCCGAAATCCTTGGCCAGATCAGACGTATAGGCGTTGAACAACACCAGCGCGGCCAGCGCCGCCGAGCCGATCGCATAGCCCTTGGTCACGGCCTTGGTCGTGTTGCCCACCGCGTCGAGCGCGTCGGTTTTCTGGCGCACATCATCGGGCAGGCCTGCCATTTCGGCGATCCCGCCCGCATTGTCAGTGACCGGGCCATAGGCGTCGAGCGCGACAACCATCCCCGCCTGTGCGAGCATCGAGGTGGCGGCAAAGGCAATGCCGATCACACCCGCCAGTTGATACGCCGCGATCACCGCGATCACGATGA
>PNLG01000353.1 GCA_013822915.1 Sphingomonas sp.
TTGCGGGCACCTGGCTTTGCTTCTGACCTGATGACCGACGGGTTGATTCGGGCGATTGGCGCCGCGCTCGTCCAGCGCGAAGCCACGCCGCAGGATCATGTCGGCGGTCGTATTCACCTTTCGCCGGTGCGGTTGACCAAGGTGATGGACTATATCGAATCGACGCTCGACCGGGAAATCCATTTGACCGATCTGGCCACCATTGCCGGGCTGTCGCCGTTTCATTTCTCGCGGGTGTTCAAACTGGAAACGGGTGAGACGCCCTATCACTTTGTGGGCATGCGGCGGCTTGAACGGGCGCGTTTGATGCTGCTCAGCAGCGACATGCCGCTGGCCGAACTGGCGCGGAGTTGCGGCTTTGCCAGCCAGTCGCATTTTACGGCCGCTTTTTCCAAAGCGATGGGCGTGTCGCCCGGTCGCTATCGGCGCATGCGCGGTCGATAAGTCGGCCACGCACAACGGTTTGCCGCAGCGAGGCAATTTGGCGACAAACCCAGTTGAGTTCGAAAGCATCGGTGAATGGTCGGCCCTATCCTGGGCTCCTCAACAGAAGGACCACCACCATGCCAAATCTCTTAATGCTTCTCGCACGGAGCGGACTGGCCTCCGCCCTCGCGCTGTGCGCTGCCGGCACCGCTATTGCGCAGGATGGACCGCCGCCGGAATCGCCGACGTCGACCGAGTGGTCCCCCTTGCAATCAAACCGCTTCGGCAGCGAGTTGGGCGAAAAATGGATTCCGGTGCCCAATGGCGATAGCGGCGCACCGCGCCAGGGTTGGCTGGCAACAGCGGACGGCTTTTTCACCCGGGAAGTCCATCTTGCGGGTGCCTATACCGATTCCACCCGCCCGGATTCATTTGGGGTGTTGGGACGCTTTCACTATCCGTTTTCGCGTCGGCTCTGGGCCGGGATCGAACTGCCCTTTTATCAAGAAGGCGGCGGTCGCGGCAATTTCGGCGACATTGTCCTGACCACACAGGTCATGCTCGCCGAAAAGCGTAATCTGTCGATCAACGCCGGGGTCGGCTGGCGCTTGCCGACCGGGGCAACCGTGCAGGGCAACAATGTGTTCGCCGCTCAGCCCCAGCTCAACCTGTGGACCGATGTGGGCAAGGGAATCGCGCTGCGCGGTCGTGTGGGTTATGAATTCGCGAACCGCGGCGTTGCCGACGCCTTTGTGATGAACGCCGCCATCGGTCAAACCGTCACACCGCACAGCCGTGCGCCCTTTGGTGATTTGACCTGGTATGTGTCGGCCAATTGGCGCGAGCCGACCTCCGGCCGGAGCCCAACCTTTGTCAGCATCACGCCCGGCATGCGCACGCACATCGGCAACAACCTGTTTTTCCTGGCTGGCGTCGAATTTCCCGTCGCCAATCGGTCAAGCTTTTTCAAACAGCGTTATATCTTCCAGCTTGTTCAGGGATTTTGAACGTCGCGGAACCGGGAATCGCCGCCGCCCTCACGGGCGCGGCGATACTCTGCGGGTGTAAGGCCTGTCGCATCGCGAAAGCACACCGAGAAATAGGCATGCGAGCCAAAGCCGCACTGGCGCGCAATCTGTGCGATCGGTAACATCGTCTGCTCAAGCAAATCGCGCGCGCACACCAATCGCTCGTGATGGACATAGGCGTAGGGCGGCATACCAGTGGTTTGCTTAAATGCGCGCCCGAAATGAAACCGGCTATAGCCCGCAACACCAGCCATGTCATCGAGCGTAATTCGTTGCTCAAGATTGGCTCTGATAAAATCCCGAACCCGGCGCACGACATGCGGCGCGAGCATTACGCGCCGAAACCTGACAAATTCTCCATCCCAATGCGATGTTGCGGCCAATCTTACAAGTAACGCATCAGCATAATGCTGAGCGATGGCCGACCAGTTGGGATCATCACGAGAACTCAGGATCAATTCAAATATATTTGCAGAATAAGGATCCGCACGTCCAATCGTTTCTGCGAAACTCACGGTTGATGGATCACGGTCAAATGTCGCGGCGACCAAATTATTAAAATAATCGGGCGCAACATAATAATGCGAAAAGCCAACCGGCCCTTCAGTTGTCCAGCGATAGCTGCTACCGACCTCTATAGTGGTGATCGACCGCGCACTGACATCGGCAGTCTTGCGCCCACCGCCGCCCTCTCGCGAAACACGCTTTGCCCCACCTTCGTGCAGGACGATCAAGTGATGGTCTAGCGGCGGTTGAAGCATCACAGCGTCGGTATTTTGCCAAGAGTGGATAAACCCGCCGTCCAGCACGCTCGGCGCCACCGGCGTGGTGCTACTGCTCCAGTCCCAGCGCCACCATTCCTCAGGGTTCACGAGTTGCGCGCTATCCCGGACCAATGAAACGGAAACTCCAAACTAAAAATCCAACCTAAAACACTGCGCCGATATCCGTTTCAACCCCGACCTTGCTAGGGGCCGCGCGCAAATGGCACGCAGAAGCGACGCATTGTTACCATTTTACCGCGAGATTGGGTCATTATCTGTCGCAGTGTGGAACACTCTGGGCGCATCCTCGCGAAATGCATGGCCGTCGATACTGTCGGATCCGCTTACACTCTTCATGAACACCCAAGCACAGTTCTGGCGTATATATATGATATATAATAATTTTATTGAATGGCATGAGACATGCATGTTAAGGGACATGCCCCCTCGGCATGCCGCTTCAGTGGGCGGATCGGCAGCTAAACTTCACTTTTTTCCGGACTCGCGTCGATCCGCCCCACCCGGCCCCTCAACCTGCCGCCAGCGCCGCTGCATAAGCGCGGTCCGCCGCCCGCCGACCGGTGCGCGCCCGCAGCGCCGCATGCGCGAGTGCCTGCGGGTAGATTTCGCCAAATAGCTGCGCGAAACTATTGTCCCAACTGAACTGCTGCGCATGGGCGTGTGCGGCGGCCCCCATTGCCCGTGCGCCCGATGCCCATACCGCCTCGACATTGCGCGCCATCGCCGCTGCATCATCGACCGGGCCAAGCAGGCCCAGTCCAGCGGGCACACGGTCGATCATCGCCCCGCTCGCCACACCAACCACGGGCAGGCCCGACGCCTGCGCCTCGACAATCGAAATGCCGAACGTCTCATCCGCCATGCCCGACACATAAATGTCCGCCGACGCCAGCGCGCGGGCGATCTGCGCGCGGTCGGTAATGAAACCGGGAAAGGCAATCGGCAGGTCGGCCGCCGCCGCCATCATGTCGGGCCGCCGCTGGCCATCGCCGATCAGCACAAGCGCCGCCCCCAGCGATGGCGGCAAGTGGCGGAACATGTCGATCACCGTCTGCGCGCGCTTTTCATTGTCGAGCCGCCCGGCATAGATCAAGAGCGGCCCATCGCCTGGCAACCCCAATTCCGCGCGATAGCCGGGATCACGGCGCGCGGGGTGAAACTGGCTGATATCCGCCCCCAGCGGCAACACGCTGGTCCGCAAAATCTTGCGTCGCGCCAGCACCGCGCGAATCTCCTCCGACAGGGTATAGACCCAGTCAAATTCGCGGTAGGTAATCTCCGCATAGCCATAGGACAGCCACTGAAACCCACGACCAAGCGTCGTGCCGAACAGCTTTTGCGCCACCCGGAACACATGGGCGTTGGGGAAATCGGTGCTGTAACCTGCTACTAGTGCCGTTTCGGGAAAGGCGCGCCGGTGGTGGATCGCGGTCCAGGGCAAAATCCATGGGCACAGCGATTCAACAATCGCGGGGCGATACCGCGCCAGCAAATCGCGCACCACGCCCGTGCGCAGGATGAAGCGATAATGCGGGCTGTTGCGCACCGGATTGGCACCCACTTCGGCCCAGATGTGGCGGCCATTCACTACCACCTTGTCCGCTGGCCCCGGCACGATCTGCAACAGCGTATGGGGGGTATGCGCGAGCACATAATCGCGCTTGGCCATCATATAGGTGCCCACGCCGCCGCCGCCCGTCGGCGACCAGCTTTGCGTCAAATCGCATAGGATCATGGGCGCTTGCGTGCCTGATTGCGGCCCGGCCCCGCCCGTGTCCAACAGCATTAACGCCCAGTCCCTCTCACTAGCGCCTAACGCGCGCCGACCAGCCCGTTGGTCTCGAACAATTGCGACAATTCGCCGGTCTCATACATTTCCATCATGATGTCGGACCCGCCGACAAATTCGCCCTTCACATAAAGCTGCGGGATGGTGGGCCAGTCGGAAAACGCCTTGATCCCCTGGCGAATTTCCTGATCCTGAAGCACGTCGACACTGCCGAATTCGACGTTGAGATGCTGGAGAATCGCCACCGCCTTGCTCGAAAAGCCGCATTGCGGGAACAGCGGCGTCCCCTTCATGAACAACAGCACATCGTTGCTGTCGACGAGTTGCGCGATGCGGGCATTGGTATCTTCGGTCATGTCGATCGTCCTTTAA
>PNLG01000012.1 GCA_013822915.1 Sphingomonas sp.
CGGCCCGTCGTCGGTGCTGTGGGGAAGCCAGGCGATCGGCGGTGTCGTCAACATGATTACGCGCGCGCCGACCAAGGCTTTGCGGGCGACGCTGCGCGCTGAATATGGTTACCGCCAAAGCGGGCAGATTGTCGGCAATGTCTCGGGCCGGGCCGGGCCCTTGTCCGCCAGCGCTGGCGCGGGATGGTTCCGCACCGATGGCATCTCGGCCTTTAGCGAGGCGCGCGGTGGCGCCGAGCGCGACGGTTATGACAATGTCGGCGCCAATGCGAATGTCAATCTGGTGCTGGTCGATGGCTTGTCGGTTGATGCGCGCGGCTGGTATTCGGACGGGCGGGTCAACATCGACGGGTTCCCGGCGCCCAGCTTCGCCTTTGCCGATGTGGACGAGGAATCGCGCACGCGCGAGATCGTTGCCTATTCCGGCGTCAATGCGGTGCTTTTCAATGGCCGGTTCCGCAATCGACTAGGGTTTGTGCTCACCGACACCCATCGCCGGAACACCAACCGCGATGGCACGCCCACAGAAACATTTGCCGGCAATGGCCGCAATGAAAGATTTGAATATCAGGGCATTTTCGATATCGGCGCCGATTGGCAGGCAACCGGCGGGCTGGAGCGTGAAACGTCGCGCTTTGCAAGCAGCAGCTTTGGCGGGCCGGTTGCGACGGGCAGCGCATCGCTGGACAGTGTTTACGGCCAGCTCGTCGCGACGCCGCTACGCGGGCTGACCCTGACCGGCGGCGTTCGCCATGACGAGCATAGCCGGTTTGGCGGCGCGACCACATTTGGTGCGAGCGGCGTCTTCATCGACCGCAAGCACGGGACGACGCTGCGCGCGAGCTATGCCGAGGGGTTCAAGGTGCCCTCGCTCTTCCAGCTCCAAAGCGAATTCGGCAACCCGTTGTTGCGACCGGAACGGTCAACGGGATGGGATGCGGGGATAACCCAAGTGCTGGTCGGCGGGGCGCTGCGGGCGAGTGCGACTTATTTCCGGCGCGAGTCAACCGACCTCATCAACTTCATTTCCTGCCCGCCGCCGCGCGACGGTATCTGTGCCGATCGACCGTCGGGCACGTTTGACAATGTCGGCCGGGCGCGGGCCCAGGGAGTGGAAATCGGTCTCTCACTTCAGCCCGTCTCCGCGCTTGGCCTTCAGGCCAATTACACCTTCACTGATGCGACCAATCGGACGGCGGGAAGCGTGAACTTCGGTCGCCAGCTTATTCGGCGCCCGCAACACAGTTTTACAGCGCTGGTGGATTATCGCTGGCGCTTTGGTCTTGAGGCCGGGGCAACGCTCACCCATGTCGGCGCCAGCTTCGACACCGCGAACAACAGCCGCAAGGTCGACGGTTATGTGATCGCTGATCTGCGCATCGCCTATCCCATCGTCAATCGACTGGAGCTTTATGGCCGGATCGAGAATGTGTTCGATGCGCGCTATGAGACGATTTTCCGCTTTGGCACCCCCGGCCGCGCCGGTTATATCGGCGTGCGGTGGCGCACCTGATGACAGGGTCAGCGCCTGCCCTCATCGAGGTCTTTTCGGTCCATGGCGGTCGGATCGATCAGGCGCGCGCCGCTTTTCCCACGGTATCGACCTGGACCGATTTGTCGACGGGCATCGCGCCCTGGCGCTATCCTACCCCGCTGGACCCGGGGGCATGGGCAGCATTGCCCGACCCGTCGGCGCTTGCCGAATTGGAGGCTTTGGCCGCGCACGCCTTTGGCGCGGACGCAGCGCGCGTAATGGCGGTGCCGGGCACAGACCTTGCGCTGCGGCTGTTGGGGGCGATCCTGCCCGGTCGCGCGGGGTGGGTTGCGCCGGGTTATTCGGGGCACTGGATCATGTGGCCTGCGGATCGCGCGGTCCCGCTGGCGCAGGCCGATTGGGGCGCGGCGAGCGACCATCTTGACGCGATCGTGCTGGCGCGCCCCAATAATCCTGATGGCTGGCGCGCGGATCGCGCGTCGCTCGCCGCAGCTGCCGACCGATTGTCGACACGTGGCGGCCATTTGATCGTCGATGAAGCCTTTGCCGATGCCACCCCGGGTGACAGTGTGGCGGGCTGCGACTGGCCCGGCTTGATCGTGTTGCGATCGTTCGGCAAATTCTTTGGGTTGGCGGGCCTCAGGCTTGGCTTTGTCGTCGCGCCGCCGGGGGTTCAGCAGCGGTTGCGCGCGCTGATCGGTGACTGGCCCATTGCCGCCCCGGCGCTGGCGGCGGGGTGCGCTGCCTATGCCGACAGCCGGTGGCAAGCCGAGCAACGGGCGCGGCTGATTGCCGGATCGCAACGGATGCGCGCCTTGCTTGCCGCGCATGATCTGGCGATCTGCGGGCAGACGCCGTTTTTCACCCTGGTCGATTGCTCGCCGCGCGACGCGCTGTTCATTCATCTGGCGCGTCACGGTGTGCTGAGCCGTCCCTTCGGCGCGCACCAGGGCTGGTTACGGTTGGGATTGCCCGGTAACGCAGCGGGTTGGGCGCGCCTTGCCCAAGCGCTGGCCTCATGGAGAACAAAATGACCGAGACGCCCGAAGATTTTGCGCGGCACAATGCGCGCATGAAGCGCGTGCAGGCGGCGCGAGCGCGGATTCAGGCGCGCCACACGCTCGAGCGCGGGTTGCTGATCGTCCACACCGGCAATGGCAAGGGCAAGTCGTCGTCCGCCTTTGGCATGGCGCTCCGCAGTCTGGGCTGGGGCATGAAGGTCGGCATCGTCCAATATGTGAAGGGTAGTTGGGAAACGGGCGAGAAGAATTTTTTCCACGCCAATCCCGACCTCCTGACCTTCGAGGTCATGGGCGAAGGCTTTACCTGGGACACGCAGGACCGCGCGCGCGACATCGCCGCCGCGCGGGCCGCGTGGGAACGGTCCAAGGCACTGATCCTCGACCCCGATTATGATTTCGTCATTCTTGATGAACTCAACATCGTGCTGGGTCAGGATACGTTGCCGACCGACGAGATTGTGGCGTTCCTGAACGAGCGCCCGCTCAACAAGCATATCTGCATTACCGGACGAGGGGCTCGGCCCGAGTTAATCGCGGTCGCTGATCTCGTGACCGAGTTTGGCGAGGTAAAGCATCCGTATAAAGCTGGATTCAAGGCGCAACGGGGCGTTGAATATTGATCCGCCTCCTCGTCCCGATTTTCGTGCTGCTCGCCGGATGCACCCCGCGGTCTGATGCGCCCGATCACCGGGCAGCGGCTGGGGTGGCGCGCATCGTCTCGATCAATCCATGCGTCGATGCTGTGCTGATGCGGATTGCCGATCCACGACAGATCGCCGGGATCAGCCATTATTCGCAGGATGCGCGCGCCACCTCTGTCCCGCTGGCGTGGGCGCATCGGTATCGCGCGACGTCTGGCACTGCCGAGGAGGTAGTGGCGCTCAAGCCCGATCTGGTGATTGCAGGCGCGCATATCGCGCGATCAACGGTCGCCGCCGTGGCGCAGATGGGCATCCCGCTGGTGCAGATCGGGGTTCCCGCAAGCATCGGGGAAAGCACCGATCAGGTCCGCACCATCGCCAATGCCATTGGCCAGCGGCGGCGTGGCGACGCGTTGATCCGCCGGATCGAAGCGGCAGTGCGCGCCGCCCGCGCCGGTAACGCCCCCCCCGTATCGGCACTGATCTGGCAGGGCGGCGGGCTCGTGCCAGGCACGGGAACACTTGCCGACGAATTGCTGCGCATCGCTGGATTCATCAACATGAGCGGCGTTTACGGGTTGAAGCAATGGGACGTGCTGCCGCTTGAGCCGCTGGTAGCGCGGCCCCCGCGCGTGCTATTGTCGGTCGGGGCCAATCGGCGTGACGACCGGATGCTGGGCCATCCGGTGTTGGACCATTTGCGACATCGGATTGCGGTGCGCGGTTATCCCGACCGGCTGCTGCATTGTGGCGGACCGACGATCATCGACGCAGCGGGGCATCTCGCCCTTATCCGGCGGTCGTTGTGACGCGCGGTCACATGCTCGACCTGGTCCTGGTTGCCGCGATTGCGGCGGCGATGCTGATATCGCTGATGGCGGGCAAGGTGTGGATCCCGCTGGACGGCTGGGCAAGCGGTGATGCGCGCTGGTCGATCATCGCCGAGCTGCGATTGCCGCGGACTGTGCTCGCGGTGCTGGTCGGGGCAGCACTTGGTCTGTCGGGCGCGGTGATGCAGGGTTATCTGCGCAACCCGCTTGCCGACCCCGGGTTGTTCGGCGTGTCGTCGGGCGCGGCGCTGGGCGCCGTCATCTCGCTCTATTTCGGCTATGCGTCGACGGGCTGGCTGCTGCCTGCCTTTGCACTCGCGGGGGCGGGGGCGACGATGGCGGTGCTAGCGCTGATTGTCGGCCGTTCGGGCAGTATCGTTATTTTTACGC
>PNLG01000451.1 GCA_013822915.1 Sphingomonas sp.
GGCGGCGGGCGGCGGTGGCGACGCCGCGGCCGAGCCCAGCGTCGATCCGATGCCAAAGAGCAAAAGCGGCGGCACCTTGTTTGAGCGGATGTCGAATGTGACGCGCGGGCCGGTGCGCGACGATGATAATGACGGCCGCGATCCGCCGGACATTCCGCGCTTTCTCAATCGGCAGAATAACCAGTAAGCGATCCCCGCCGGGCTGGCGTTTGTCGCTGCCCTGGGGCATGGCGAGGCAGGTTTTGGGCGCGGTGGGCAACGGGTTGGTTATGGCTATCCATATTCTTGCCCTGTTGTCGCTGGTCGTCGCACCCGTTGGGCAAGCGAGCGCACAGTCGGGCGTTGGCAACAGCGCAGAGGTGGTCGCCCCGCCGGCGCCCAATGCCGATGCGCTTGCGAGCGAAATGCGGGTGCTCGCCGCCAATCCCAATGATCTGACGGCTTTGCTCAACGCGGGCGAATTGGCGGTGAAGCTGGGAGACCCGGCAGCGGCGGCCGGTTTTTTCGCGCGCGCGGAAAAGATTGATCCGCGCAGTGGCCGTCAGCGGGCGGGGGTCGCATCGGTGCTGTTGTTGCTGGAACGCCCCGGCGAAGCGCTGCGCCGTTATGGCGAGGCAGAGGCCTATGGCTATGACCCCATCCATTATGCAGCGAACCGGGGGCAGGCTTTTGATCTGGTCGGTGACGGCGCGCGTGCCCAACGCGATTACCGGCTGGCGCTGACCCGGGGCGGGGATGACGCCGAGGTGCGGCGGCGCTACGCGCTGTCGCTTGCGAATTCGGGTGATCGCGACGGTGCGCTGGCGCAGCTTGCCCCATTGTTGCAGCAAAGCGACCGGGCGGCGTGGCGGGTGCGGGCCTTTGTTCTGGCGATCACCGGCGATATTGGCGGTGCACAAGACATTGCGACGAAAATGCTGCCCAATGGGATGGCCGACGATCTCTTGCCATTTTTCCGGCGCTTACCGCAGTTGAGCCAGGTTGACCGCGCCTGGGCTGTGCATTTCGGGCAATTGATGCCGACGCCGGAGCGGCTGGCGGACGCGCGACTCGCGCCGTCGCTGCCGCCGCTGCCAGTCGAGCCGCGCCAGCCGCCGCCGGTGCAGGTTGCCGCTGCGCCGCCTGTGGCAAAGCCTGTGGCCCGCGGGCGCCCGGCCCGGCGCGAGCGTGCAGCGCCACCGGTTGAAGTGGCGGCGATCAAACCTGCGCCAAAGCCCGTGGCGGTGCCGCCGCCCGTGGTTGCGCCAGCGCCTCCGCCTCCGCCTCCGCCTCCGCGGGAGCACAAACCCGAACCGATGCCGGTTGCACCAGCTTCTGCGCCGGTGCCTGCGAAGCCCGAACCGGCGCCGGTTGTGTCCACCGCTGCTCCGGTTGACCCAGCGCCCGCCGTCGCCCCCGTGACTGCCCCCGTGACTGCGCCGATGACTGCGCCGGTGACCGTGCCTGTGACTGCGCCGCTGCCGCAAACACCGCTCGCCGCGCCGCCTGCGGCGCGGGAGCCGATCGCACCATCGACCCCCGCGCCCCGGCCGGGCAGCGATACCGAGCCAGCGCGGGCGGTGGCGGGTGAAAGCGCTATCCTCGCGCGGATCATTGCGGGCATTGGCGTGCCCGCCGCCGAGCTTGGGGTGGCGCCGCCGGTGTCGCGCGTAAACCCAGCGCCGCCGCCGGTTGAGGTGAAGCCCGCCGCTGATCCGGTGCCGCCCGCCGTCGCGCCAAAGCCTGTCGCCAGCGGTGATGCGACCAAGCGTGACCTGCTTCCCGACCCCAAGGCGGAGGCGAAGCGCAAAGCCGAGGAGGCCAAGAAGGCGGAGGCCAAGCGCAAGGCGGAAGCCGAAAAGGCCGAGGCGAAACGCAAGGCCGAGGCGGCGGCGGCCGAGGCGCGCAAGCTGGCCGCCCTAGCCAAGGCGTCGCCGTCGCGCATCTGGGTGCAAGTGGCAGGCGGCGCGAGCGAGGGTGATCTGGCGCGGGCATGGGCGGCGGTGCGCGCCAAGGCACCCGCGGCCTTGCGCGGGCAACAAGGGTGGACGACGCCGCTACGCTTCACCAACCGGGTGCTGGCCGGGCCGTTCAAATCGGCGGCGGAGGCGCAAAAGCTGGTCAATGACCTGACCAAGGCGGGGGTAATTAGCTTTGTGTTCACCAGTGCCGCCGGGCAGAAGGTCGACCGGCTGAGCGGCCAATGATCGCGCGCGGGGCCACGCGGCCGGACGAGAGCCGGGGGCGGCTTCATGCCGAACCCAACCACACCGCGCGGGGGCCGCGCGATGATTTTCAGCGTGATCGCGACCGCATCATTCATTCGATCAGCTTTCGTCGCCTGCGCCACAAGACTCAGGTGTTCATGGCGCCCGATGGCGATCATTTCCGGGTCCGGCTGACCCACAGCCTTGAAGTCGCGCAGATCGGCCGCACGATTGCGCGCGCGCTGGGCGTTAACGAAGACCTGACCGAGGCGCTGTGTCTTGCGCATGACATTGGCCATCCGCCCTTTGGCCATGCGGGGGAAGCGGCGCTGACGGCCGCGCTGAGCGGGCAGGGCGGGTTTGACCATAATGGCCATACGCTGCGCGCGCTGATGGTGATCGAACGCCCTTATCCACGCTGGCCGGGGCTGAACCTGTGCTGGGAAACGCTGGAGGGGCTGGCAAAGCATAATGGCCCGGTGGCCGCCCCGCAATGGGCGCTGGCGGAGGCGGACCGCGCGGTGCCGCTCGACCTTGACCAATGGCCGAGCCTGGAGGCGCAGATCGCCGCACTTGCCGACGACATTGCCTATGACAATCACGATATCGACGATGGCCTGCGCGCCGGGCTGCTGACCCTCGATCAGGTGCTGTCGGTGCCGCTGGTGCGCGACACTTGGGACGATATCCGCCCGCGCTTCGCCGATCTCGCGCCCGACCGGCTGGTGGGGGAGCTGATCCGCACGCAGATCGGGGTAATGGTCGGCGACCTGATCGCGACGTCGCGCGCCAACATCGCCGCCGCTGGGGTTGAAGGCCCGGCGGATGTGCGCGCAGCCGGGCGCGCGCTGATCGGCTGGTCGCCTGCGATGCAAGAGGCGGAGCGCACGCTGAAGCGGTTCATGTATGCGGGGCTTTACCGCCACCCGCATCAACTGGCCGCCGCGGACATCGCGCACGGAATCGTGACGAGCCTGTTTCAGGCCTATGCCGATAATCCGGCGCAACTGCCCGATGACTGGCGCGCGCGACTGCCCGTTGATGAGCCGTGGCGCAGCCGCCATATCGCTGATTTCATTGCTGGGATGACCGATCGCTATGCCATTGGCCGTTATCGCGCGCTGATCGGGCCAATTGATCTGCCCGACGGCTTTTGACAAACTTCTGAGACACATGGCGGCTATAGCGCGGTGGCATAAGGTTTGTCCCTGACGGAGCTGCTCGCATGTCGGCTGTTGCAATTGCCCTTAATCGCTTCGGTCATGGCGCGCGGCCCGACCAGCCCTTGCCCACCGATCCACACGCGTGGCTGACCCAGCAAATCACGCGCTTTGATCCACGCCCGCCGGTGATCGCGGCGGCCCCCACACGGCGTCAGATCGCGACCGAGCTCGCGGGCTATCTGGGTGAACTCCGCCCCTTGTTGCAGCAGCAGCGCCGCGCGACGTCGCCCGCCATGGCCGATGCAGCGCCAGGCGCGGGCGAGGGCGAGATGAACAATGCCGTTGCTCAGGTTCAGCAATTCGTCCGGCGTCAGGGCCGCGATTACTACACCAATCTGGTCGGTGCCCGCACCAACGCAGCGCTCGTGAGCGATACGCCCTTCATGGAGCGGCTGGTCCATTTCTGGGCCAATCACTTTGCGATTTCCGCGAACAAGCTCACCACGGTCGGGATTGGCGGCTTGCTTGAGTTTGAGGCGATCCGCCCGCATATGGCTGGGCGTTTCGCCGATATGCTGAACGCGGTGGAGCGGCACCCCGCGATGTTGCTCTATCTCGATCAGGCGGCCTCGATCGGCCCGAACAGCCCGATTGCGCAGCGGGTTGCGCGCTTTGCCCCCGACCGCAAGCTCGGGCTGAACGAGAATCTGGCGCGCGAGATTCTGGAGCTGCACACGCTGGGTGTGCGGGCCAGCTATACGCAGGCCGACGTCACCGAATTTGCCCGCGCGATGACGGGCTTCACGATTGCGGGTCTGAACCGCGGGCCGATTGCCCGGCTGGCGGGGACGGGCGGGGCGCCCGGCGATTTCGTGTTTGCCGGCGCCATCCATGAGCCCGGTGAGCGCATTATCATGGGTAAGCGCTATACTCAGGCCGGGGAAGCGCAGGCGCAGGCAGTGCTGAATGACCTGGCAGTCCACCCGGCGACTGCGCGCCAC
>PNLG01000159.1 GCA_013822915.1 Sphingomonas sp.
CCCTGCTTACAAGCGCCAATCAACGATTTCCGAAAACCAGGGCGCCGCCGTCAACCAGCCCCGCCCAGAAAGCTCAGCCGCAGCGCCTTGCCATTATTGGGCACATCAAGCGTGGCACTTTTGAATTCGACCACCCCTTTGGGGCCAACGCTGCGTGCCTCGGGCGTGATCGTCCAGCTATAAACCGCGCGCCCTTGCGGATCGAGCAAGTCGGCGCGCAAATTTGCAACCGGCAGCTTTTCGCTGGTCGGGTTGATAATCCGCCCACTGACCGCAAACATTTCCGATCCGCTTGGCAAGTCGCGCCGGTCGATCCGGTTCTGTTCGATCCGAAGCGGCGACTGCGCCGCGCTGCCCAGACCCAATTGCGTGGCAAAACCGGTCGCGCCCGATGTGCTGATCGCGCCGACGCCGACCAGCATCGCGACACCGGCGGCCGCTGCAATCGCTGTATAGCGCCGCGCCGGGTTGCGGCGGGGGCGGAACGGGGCCGAATAGCCAAAGGCATCAAAATCATGCGCGGGCGCCGCGGCACCGACAACGGGGGTGGCAGGCGTCGGCGCGGTGTCCGGCTCACGAATGCTGACCGGGGGCGGCGAGATGGCATCACCGGCCGCAATCAACGCCGCCGCCGATGCGCCTTCCTGATGCCAGCTGTGTTTGCAATTGGCGCACCGCACCGTGCGCCCATTCGGGCCGATTGCGGTGTCGGGGACAAGATAACGGGTCCGGCAGACGGCGCATTCCAGGATCATCGCGTGCTACTTCATGTCGAGGCGCAAACGCCCGTTTCAGCAAAACTGTCATACAAAGCTAAGCACGAGCAATGCCGTAATGGCAAGGGGCAGCTTGAGTGGCGCGCCGGTGCGTGCAATGGCTCATCCGATAGCAATTGCGGAGTGGCAACGCCGGCATGGCGAATATCGTGCAGTTCGAAAATGTGGGGCTGCGCTATGGCACGGGCGAGGAAACGCTGACCGATATCAGCTTTACGCTGTCAACCGGCGCCTTCTATTTCCTCACCGGGGCATCAGGCGCGGGCAAGACGTCGCTGCTAAAGCTGCTTTACCTGGCGCAGCGGCCAACGCGTGGGCTGATCCGGCTGTTCGGCGAAGATTTTGGCGCGTTGTCGCGGAGCCGTCTGCCCGGTTTTCGGCGCCGGATCGGGGTGGTGTTTCAGGATTTCCGGCTGCTTCCGCATTTGAGCGCGTATGACAATATCGCATTGCCGCTGCGCGTTGCCGGGGTGGCGGAGGCCGATATTGAGGGCCCGGCGCGCGAAATGCTGGCGTGGGTCGGGTTGTCGCACCGGGTTGATGCGCGCCCGCCGACGCTGTCGGGCGGCGAGCAGCAGCGGGTTGCGATCGCGCGCGCAGTGATTGTCCGGCCCGAAATCCTGCTCGCCGACGAGCCGACTGGCAATGTGGATCCCGATATGGCTGAACGGCTGCTGCATTTGTTCGACAGCCTTAACCGGCTGGGCACGACGGTGGTGGTGGCAACGCATGATTTCCACCTGCTTGGCCGAATTCCGAACGCGCATATGATGCGGCTGGACAAGGGGCGGTTGTTGGACCCGACGGGGTCGCTGCGTTTTCCGCCGACCACGCCCGCGGCGCCCGGGGCCGCGACGTGACCAAGGCCTGGGCCACTGCGAATGCGCCGCACCGTCGCTTGCTCGATGACGGGGGCAGGGCGCAGTCAATGCTGTGGATCATGGCGATCATGATGTTTTTGACCACGCTTGCCGGTGCCTTTGGGCTGGGCGCGATGGCGACGGCGCGGTCGCTTGACGCGCAGCTTGCCGGGCGGCTGACCGTGCAACTGGTGGAAGCTGATCCCACGCGCCGCGCCGCAGCCGAGGCAAAGTTGATGACGTTGTTGCAAGCTGACCCCGATGTTGCGCGGGCGGCAAGCGTTGATCGCGCCGCGCTAATCGCGATGCTGCGCCCATGGCTGGGGGAGCAGGGTGATGTGACCGATTTGCCGATTCCGGCGATGATCGATGTCGAGGTGCGCCGCCCCGACCCCGCGCGGCTTGCCCGGATTGCTGATCAGATCGCGCGCGCGGTGCCCGCTGCCCGGCTTGACCGCTATGAAAGCTGGATGTCGCCGGTGGCGCGGTTCATGCAATTGATGATCGCGCTTGCCGCCGGGCTGGTGGTGTTGATGGCGCTGGCGATGACGACGGTGGTGGCGCTCGCGGCGCGCGCCGGGCTAGACCGCCACCGCGAGACGATCGACGTGCTGCACATGCTGGGGTCCACCGATGGCCAGATTGCCCGCTTGTTTCAGCGGCGTATCGCGCGCGACACGTTGATCGGGGGGCTGATTGGCTCGACCGTCGGGCTGGTGCTGTGCGCATTTGTGGGCGTGCAGGTGGCGGGGCTTGGCGTCGATCTGGTGGGTGGCGTGCGCTTTGGGTTAAGCGATTGGCTGTTGCTGATCGCGCTGCCGGTTCTGTTCACCTTGCTCGCGATTGTGGCCGCGCGGCTCGCCGTGATGCGGATGCTGGAACAACGGCTGTGATCCGGCGGCTGGCGGCAACGGCTGCGCTTATCTGGGTGCTGGGCTTTGGCTGGTTCATGCTCGCGCTTCCCGGACCTGCAGATGCGCGACCCACCGATGCGATCGTCGTGCTGACGGGGGCGGCGGGGCGGATCGACCGGGGGCTTGCGATGTTGCGCGGCGGTGCTGCGCGGCGAATGCTGGTCAGCGGGGTTGATCCCGGCGTCGGCGCGGGCGCCCTCGCCCGGCAGTATCAGGTGCCGCGCAAGCTATTTGCCTGTTGCATCGACCTTGGCCATGAAGCGGTCGATACCCGCTCAAATGCGGAGGAAACACGCGCCTGGGTGCGTTCGCACCGGTATAAATCGGTGCGGCTGGTCACCTCCGACTGGCATTTGCGGCGCGCCCGGCTTGAGCTGGCGCATGCGCTGGGCCCCGACGTCATGGTGATTGGCGACGGGGTGCCGGGTAATCCGGAACCGGGGTTGTTGTTGTCCGAATATAACAAGCTGTTGGTCCGCCAGTTTGCGCTGGCGCTCGGTCTGGGTGACTGATGATCGCGTGGCTGCGAACGGCGGCGTTCATGGTGCTGTTCTATGGCGGCACCGTCTTGTTTGTGCTGGCGACGCCGATCACGGCGCTCTGCGGTCGCCGCGCGCTGCTCGCCAATGTTCATGGCTGGATCCGCTGGCACCGGTTGATCGTGTGGCTGACGCTGGGCATTACGTGCCGGTTCGAAAATCGCCCGCCGCCGGGGCAATATCTCTACGCAGGCAAGCACCACGCGATGATCGAGACGTTCGAGCTTGCGCTTGAACTGGGCGATCCGGTGATCGTGCTGAAGCGCGAGCTGGCGCAAATTCCGCTCTGGGGCTGGGCGGCGCATCGTTACGGGATGATCGTCGCTGACCGAGAGGCATCGGCGCCCGCTTTGCGCCAGATGATCCGTGACGCCAAGGCAGCGCGCGAGACCGGGCGATCGGTGTTGATCTTCCCTGAAGGGACGCGCGTGGCGGCGGGCGAAGCGCCACCGCTCAAATCGGGCTTTGCCGGACTATATCGGGCGCTTGAGCTGCCGGTGGTGCCGATCGCGGTTGATTCGGGGCGATTGTGGCCACGCACCGGTGTCAAGCGCGGCGGGGTGGTGACGTTTCGCTTTGCCGAGCCAATTCCGCCCGGCCTGTCGCGCGAGGGAGTGGAGGCGCGCACTCACGCGGCGATCAACGCGCTGCAACCGCACGATAATGGGCATCGGTGAGCATAGAGGCCGTTGAGCGATGCAATTTAGTCAGGAGCCGCTAAGCAACGCCGTGCTCCGGTTGCCGAACTTGGCGGGCGGACCGCCCCACCGGCCATCACCGCCACGGTCCTGGCTCAGATTCGAGACAATTTGGCAGTCGATAATCGCTGAAATCACGATGACGCTTTAACCCTGCGTCTTGGGCATCCGCGCGAACAGCGCGCGATCCTCCGGCCGAAAAGCGAGTCGCCAGATCACGAACAAATAGCTGGCGGCAATCGCGGGCAGGCCAAACACCAGTTCGGCCCATTCCAGCCGTTGCGGGAGGGCGGTGAACACGCTGCCGACGGCAATCGCAACCCCGGCTGCCACCGCCAATTGCCAGCGCCATCCTGACACCGACGCGCCGAGCAAACGGCTAAGCAGCCATGCCTTGATCACCGACGTCAGCGCCAGTGACAGCATCAGCGCAATGGCGGGGCCCGCCGCTTGATAGTTATCGGGCCAGCCCCAGCTTTGCATCAGATAAATAAGCCCAAAGCTGAGCATGACCTGAAAGCCGAGCATCAGCC
>PNLG01000188.1 GCA_013822915.1 Sphingomonas sp.
CTGGGCGTCCTGACTGGCGCGCGCGGCCGCCAGTTGGGCGATCCGCTCGGCGCGCTGCCGCTCAAAATCATCATAGCCGCCGGGGTAGAGGAACACCTTCCCCCCTTCCAGATGCAGGATATTGTCGACGACATTGTTGAGCAGGTCGCGCTCATGGCTGATCACCACCATCATCGCCGGATAGCTTTTGAGGAAATTTTCGAGCCATAGCGACGCTTCGAGGTCGAGATGGTTTGACGGTTCGTCGAGCAGCAGCAAATCGGGTTCGGAAAACAGGAGTGCCGCCAGCGCCACGCGCATTTTCCACCCGCCCGAATAGCTGTCGAGCGGGCGCGCCTGCATCTCGTCATCAAAGCCCAGCCCGACCAGAATCTTCGCCGCGCGCGCCTCCGCCGTATAGGCGTCGATCGCTTCCAGCCGTTCGTAAAGCTCCGCGATCCGGTCGGGATCGTGGCAATGCTCGGCCTCCGCCAGCAGCGCGGCGCGCTCGGTATCGGCGGCGAGCACAGTCTCCAGCGGGGTGGCGGTGCCGTGCGGGGCTTCTTGTTGGAGGTAACCGATCCGCGTCTTGCGCGGCATGTCGATCTCGCCCTCATCGGGGTCGATCGCGCCGATCATGACCTTCATCAGCGTCGATTTGCCCGCACCATTACGCCCGATCAGCCCGACGCGACTGCGTGGCGGCAGCGCGGCGGTCGCGCGGTCAAGAATCGTCCGCCCGCCAAGGCGCACCGTGATGCCGTTGAGGTTGAGCATGCGGGGGCGGGTAGCATGGGTTGGGGGTGGGGGGTAGGGGGGATGGGGGGCAACCAAGAACGGATTGGGAACGCGATGAACAGCAAGCGGCACCCAACTCGATCTGTTCGCTCAGAATGATTTGTAAAGCGCAGCCAACTTTTGAACTGTGTTTTCATCACCGAAGAAAAATCGACCAGCGCAAATACTGTCTGCCGCGACCGGAGCTTCGTCGAGGCTTATGCCAAGCCACTGGCGCGCTTGCCAAGAGCCGAGTTCGACCAACGTATCGAGTTCTGGACGGAGCGTCTCGAGTACGAAATTCTTCCAGCGGGGGAAACGATCAATCACGCATAGCGCGCCGTGGCCGAGGCAGTCATATCGAACGTTGGCTGACTCAGTCGGATGCATCTCCCCGAAATCTCGCTCGCGCATCAAAGTTGGATAATTCGGAATGGCTTCAAGCAGTTGTATCTCACATTGCCATGTGAGGCGTAATTCTTGCCGAGCGGACTCCACCCTCACTCGCCCATTTTCATCGCGGTGGCTCGCGAGGAATCTATGGCACGCAGCTCGCACCATATTGTCGAGTAAATAGAGCGAATGGCGGGTAGGGGATGATACCTGCTGAGAAAAGCACAGCTCCTCGCCAAAGAAGCGCTGCAGCAAATGAGTACGACGTGCAGCCTGGCCTCCATCGGGAGAAACAGTCACCAATATCTTCGCCAGGCGGCGGATGGCGGTGGCATGCAGCAATGTTACTTGCCAGTCAGGTGCCTCAGCAAAACTGGTTAGAGCAAGCCGGATCAACTTTTTGACCGCGCCGCTCCCTTGGTCGACCTCGTTATTTATCTTGAGCCATGACGGCGTCCAATTCAGCGACAACCCCCGCTCCTCGAGTCTCATTAATAAATACAGGGAATTGATTATGTATGCGTCGGTCAAAACACGTGGAGAATCAGAAAAAATTTGATATATAATACGAAATTGATTCTGCGAAATTTGTTTGATGAGGTTATTTGTTATTGCCTCCAGCTTTGGCCAAGAATTAACTAGCGGTAGATGAGTCTCAATCAGAGTTACCGAATCCAGGCTATCGAAGTAGCAAAGATCATAATCGGAGCGAGGTAAAGCGCGCATATTTTCGATCGCGCGCTGCTCTTTGCCAAGTATACGGCGGCTAACAAGCTGCTCAAACTCCTTGATTCGCTCGATATTGAACTCACGATCAAGGACCTTGTCGATCATTCGGACTACACGACGCTTTTGGAAGAACCATGCTTGAAAGGGTGAAAGGAGGGCGCGGAGTTGGTCGAAGTCGCGGACGAGATTGGGTTGCTCAACTCGCAGGATCGGCTCGTCGAGCCTGTACTCACGATCAAAGACTTCGATCGCATGCCCGTCGCATAAAACGAGTAACGCAGCGTTGATTTCTGGATGCACTGCATATTCCAAAGCCTGACGGAGCTGTGAATATCCAAACTGTCCTCTGGTTACGCTAGGACGCTTGGCCTCTACAATCCAAAAATGCTCTTCCCATAGTGTAAGGCTGTAGTCTGGCTTCAGGCGCTTTTCGGCGAAGTGCAGCGTGATCTCCCTTTCCACCGAGAACATACTCTCCTTCCTATAGCCTAGCACCCGCAGTATCGGCGCGATGATCTCCTCTCGGACATCCTGCTCAGTGTATGAATCAAGATCTGCGAACTGCTCTATATCTCTCAGTATGTTGAGTGCATCGGGCGAGACTGGGTCAAGCGCTTTGCCCAACATGAGCATTGTTTCAATATCACGTCGCGCCATCGTCGCATCGATCATTTAGTCGCCCCCTCACGCCGCCAACAACCCCGCCGCGCCCCCCAGATCGACCGACACCAGCCTGCTCACCCCCTGTTCGATCATCGTCACGCCGAACAGGCGGTGCATGCGGCTCATCGTGACGGCATTGTGGGTCACAATCAGGTAGCGGGTCGCGGTCTCGCCCGTCATCGCGTCGAGCAGGTCGCAGAAGCGCTCGATATTGGCATCGTCCAGCGGCGCGTCGACTTCGTCGAGGACGCAGATCGGCGCGGGGTTGGTGAGGAACAAGCCGAAAATCAGCGCGACCGCGGTCAGCGCCTGCTCGCCGCCGGAGAGGAGCGTCAGCGATTGCAGCTTCTTGCCCGGCGGCTGGGCCATGATCTCGAGCCCGGCTTCGAGCGGATCGTCCGAATCGACCAGCGCGAGATGCGCCTGCCCGCCGTTGAACAATGTCGTGAACAGCCGCCGGAAATGCGCGTCGACGGCCTCGAACGCGGCCAGCAGGCGCTGTCGCCCCTCGCGGTTCAGCGTGCCGATCGACCCGCGCAGCCGGTTGACCGCCTCGCCCAGTTCATCGCGCTCAGCGGCATTTGTCGCGCGGGCGGTCTCAATCTCTGACAATTCGGTGTCGGCGACAAGGTTGACGCCGCCCAGCCGCTCGCGCTCGACCGACAGGCGCTCGTGCCGGGCGGATTCGTCGGACGGCCCGCGCACCTCGTCCGCAGCAAACCCCACGCGCTCGGGGAGGAGGACGGGCGGGCATTCAAACCGTTCGCCCGCGACGCGGCCCATTTCGATCCGGCGGGCTTCCTGCGCCTCGGCGCGCGCGGTGGCGCCGGCGCGGTGCTCGCGGGCTTGGGCCAGGCGCTCGGCGGCTTGGGCGGCGACTTGTTCGGCGGCGCGCAGTGTGGCCTCGCCTGCGCGTTCGGCGGCTTGCGCTGCGTCGGCGGCGGCGCGGGCGTCGGTGTGTTCGGTTTCCACCTCGGCGATGCGGCGGCCGAGAATGTCGGGGCGGACTGCGAGGATCGCGGCTTCTTCGGCGAGCGCATCGGCGCGCTTGGCCATGTCGGCAATGCGGCGCGCGGCATCGCCCGACCGCGCGCGCCAGCTTTTGGCGTCGGCCTGCCCCTGGCTCAGCCGGTCGCGGTCGGCGGCGATGTCGCGGTCAAGCGCGGACCGTTGCGCCCGCGCGTCTGCGGTCGTCGCGCGGGCGGCTTCTGCGGCGCTGCTGAGTGTTGCGACGCGGGCGCGGGTGGCGCTGCCATCGGGGAGGGCGGCAATGGCAGCGGTGGCGCGGGCGACATCGGCCTCGGCCTCGTCGGCCTCGGCCTGCGTGCGGCGCTGGCGCTCGGCAAGGTCGGCGCGCAGGCCATCGGCGCGTTCGATCGCGGCAGCGGCGCGGTCTTCCGCACGGGCGGCGTCGCGGGCGCGGGTGTCGGCGGTGTTGAGCAACCGGCGCGCATCGGCGGCGGACGCCCGCGCCTCGGCAATGGTCGCGTCGATGCGGGTCAGCTCTGCCTCTGCCCGCTCGACCGCGCGCAAAGCCGCCGGGCGGGCCCCCTCCAGCGCGCGGAGCCGGTTCATCCGCTCCAGCCGTTCAGCCGCTGCCGCACCCCCCGATCGCGCGACAAAGCCGTCCCAGCGGCGCAACACGCCCATCGGCGTCACCAGCCGTTGCCCGACCGCGAGTGGCTGGCCGTCATCGCTCTCTGCCACGAAGATTTGCGCGAGGCGACGGGCAAGGGCGGCGGGCGCGCGGACATGGGCTGAT
>PNLG01000179.1 GCA_013822915.1 Sphingomonas sp.
CTCCTTGGGGCAATTTTCCGAATCAACCACCGCGCACGGCGTGTAGGCCGCGTTGTTGAGGGTCACGACACCCTGTGTGTCGCGGCTGCCGCTTTCAGCGGCCAACCGACCGCCGCGGTCGAGCACGACGAGCATGTTGCTGACCACGCCGTCCTTGAGCGAATCGGTCAGCTCAACCGCGTCGCCATAGGCCTGATCACCGCCCGGATTGGTGACGACGATGTTGCCGCGCGCAACGACCTGGCCCGTTTTGCGGTTCCAGATGATGCTGTCGGCGCGCAGTCTGTCCCCCTCGCGATACATGCGCACATCGCCGGATGCGGTGATGATATCGGTGTCGGTGTCATAGGTTAGTTCATTGGCGCTGAACTGAATCTGCTCCTCTTCCTTGCTGGGCGCGGCGGGCTCTGCCGGGGTTAGCGGCGGGGGGAGCGGCGTTGCGCGATCCCGCAAATCCTGCGCAACGGCGGGAAGCGCTGGATAGATTGCAAAGAGCAACGTGGCGGATCGGATCAGAAAATGCTGCCTCACGCCGACCATATTCCCTTTCGGACGGGTTGTGTCGTCCGTGTTGCGTCCTCATACACCGGTCTTGGGCGGTCGCAACGTCCCGTTTTTTGACATAAAAGCCCGCCTTGCCCCAATAAAGGCGCCGCGTGTCGGCGACATCCGTTTCGAACTCCCTTTTTGAGGTTAATGATGAAGATTGAATTTTCGCTCACCCCCGCAGCCGATGTGGCTGTGCTGGCGCTTCCGGTGGAGAAGGAGGGGCTTGACCGGGTGGGTTTCGGCGCAGTCGACACAACCGGGCAAGCGCTGGCGATGGGTGCGGCGCGTGCGGCGCGCTTTGATGGGGATGCGGGCGCGGTGGTTGACCTGATGGTTCCGACCGCTACCGGCGTTACGCAACTGCTGCTCGTCGGCACGGGCAGCGGCAGCGAGGTTGATTTTGAGCGGGCGGGCGGTGCGCTTACGGCCAAGCTGCTGACTTCGGGCGCAACCCGCGTGACCGTGGATATGGCCGCGCTCCCGACTCCCCCCGCCACCCAGTCGGTCGCGCGTTTCGCAGCGGCGGCGGTGTCGCGCGCGTGGCGGATCGACACCTACCGCACGCGGCTGCCCGAAAAGCAGAAGCCGACGCTCGCGCACCTTACCTTCGCAGGCGCATCGGAAGCCGCCGCCGCTTGGGCTGCACAGGAAGCAGTGGTGAAGGGGCTCGCGCTGACGCGTGAACTGGTCGCTGAGCCGCCGAACGTGATGTACCCGGTCAGCTTTGTTGAGCGCGTGACCGCCGATCTTGCCGGGCTTGGCCTCGACATTTCGGTACTGGGCGAGGCGGAGATGGCAGCGCTTGGGATGGGCGCGCTGCTCGGCGTGTCGCAGGGGTCGGTGCGCGAGGGGCAATTGCTCGTCATCAAATGGAACGGCAAGGGGCCCGGCGATCCAGACCTCGCGCTGGTCGGCAAGGGGGTGACGTTCGACACCGGCGGGATTTCGCTGAAACCCGGACCCGGCATGGAGGATATGAAGTGGGACATGGGTGGCGCAGGCGCGGTCGCTGGCGCGATGAAGGCACTTGCGCTGCGCAAGGCGAAAGCGAATGTCATCGGCGTGTGCGGGCTGGTTGAAAACATGCCCGACGGCAATGCGCAGCGGCCGGGCGATGTCGTGACGTCAATGTCGGGGCAGACGATTGAAATTCTGAACACCGATGCCGAGGGGCGGCTGGTGCTGTGCGATGCGATCACCTGGGTTCAGCAGAACCACCGGCCACGCACAATCGTCGATCTGGCGACGCTGACGGGCGCGATGATCATTGCGCTGGGTAATGAACATGGCGGAATGTTCGCCAATGACGACAGCCTGGCCGATCAATTGCTGGCGGCGGGCCGCGCGAGTGGCGACCTGTTGTGGCGCTTCCCGCTGTCGGATGCGTATAACAAGCTGATCGACAGCCCGATTGCCGACATGAAGAATGTCGGCCCGCGCGGCGC
Organism: Sphingomonas sp.; assembly: GCA_013822915.1. Lineage (GTDB taxonomy): Bacteria > Pseudomonadota > Alphaproteobacteria > Sphingomonadales > Sphingomonadaceae > Sphingomonas. Next base: position 1,995 of record PNLG01000179.1, read on the forward strand.
CGGGTCGATCACCGCCGCGCAGTTCCTCCAGCGCTTTGTCGACAAGGGCGTGCGCTGGGCGCATCTCGACATTGCGGGCATGGTGTGGGCGGACAAGCCGGGCGCGACCTTTGACAAGGGGGCCACCGGCTATGGCGTGCGGCTGCTCGACCGGTTTGTCGCCGATTATTTCGAGGGTTAGGGGCGCCCGCCAGTGCAAGTCGATTTCTACCACCTCACGCGCCAGCCGCTCGCCCATGTGGTGCCGCGGCTGGCCGAGCGGGTGGTGGCGAGCGGCCAGCGCTTGCTCATTGTGAGCAGCGATGCGGCACAACGCCGCGCGCTCGACCAGCGAATGTGGGATTATGCCGCCGACAGCTTCCTGCCGCATGCGCAAAGCGGGGAGGGCGATGATGCGGTGCAGCCCGTGCTGATTGCGCCCGTGCCCGAGGCGGGCAATGGCGCGCGCTGTATCCTGATCGCCGACGGGCTGTGGCGGGACGAAGCGCTCGCATTCGACCGCGCCTTTCACCTTTTTGACGAGGCAAGCATCGCGGCCGCCCGCGCCGCATGGAAGGGGCTGGGCGCGCACGCGGGCGTCGACCGTCGCTATTGGAAGCAGGGCGAGCGCGGTTGGGAACAGGCGGCATAGCGGCGCCTGCTTGCGGACCCATCGACGCCTCGCTAAAGGGCGCGCCAGACTTTCATCCACCACCAAATATAAGGGACGCACCAGTCATGGCCGCGACACGCACCTTTTCGATCATCAAGCCCGACGCTACCCGCCGCAACCTGACGGGTGCTGTCACCAAGATGCTGGAGGATGGCGGGCTGCGCGTGGTCGCGTCCAAGCGGATTCAGATGACGCGCGAACAGGCCGAAGGCTTTTACGCCGTCCACCGCGAGCGCCCGTTTTTCAACGATCTGGTTGCATTCATGATTTCCGGCCCCGTCGTGGTGCAAGTGCTGGAGGGCGAGGGCGCGATGCAGCGCAATCGCGATATCATGGGCGCGACCAACCCCGCCAATGCCGCCCCCGGCACGATCCGCAAGGAAATCGCCGAATCGATCGAGGCTAACAGCGTCCACGGATCGGACAGCGATGAAAATGCCGCGATCGAAATCGCTTATTTCTTTACCCCTGAAGAAATCATCGGCTGAGTGCGCAGCGCCGGGTTTAATCCCGGCGCTCACTTAACAGCCGCCGGGGCGCCACCATTGCCCAACTTGCGGTAATCCGGTCGGCAACGCGGTCCCAATCATGGTCCGCGCCCTCGAGCCGCATCCCGACCCAGCCGCTAGGCCCGAGATAGGGCGGAATGAAATACAAGTCTGGGTCCATCTCAACCAACATCCCCTGTTCCTCAAACCCGCTGGTTTTGAGGATGGCGGCGGTGCGGCCATCGCCATGGTGGTTGTGCCAGAAATAGGCGAAGAACTTGCCGCCATTCTTACCGATGTCGATGAAAAACCCCGGCGATCCGTGCGACAGCCGCTCGGCCCCATAGGGGAGCAAAAGGCAGATGTCGCGCACCCGCGCCAGCGCGGCTTCCCCTGTCACCGCGTCACATACTCGCTCACCAGCCGCGGATAGAGCCGGTGCTCGGCCACCAGCACGCGCGCGGCCAGCGCCTCGGCGGTGTCACCCGGCAAGATCGGCACGACCGCGCGGCCAAGCACTTCGCCCGCATCCAGCGCTTCGGTGACGATATGCACGGAACAGCCCGCCACCTTGTCGCCCGCGTCGATTGCGCGGGCATGGGTGTTCAGCCCTTTATATTTGGGCAGCAGCGACGGGTGAATGTTGAGGATGCGCCCGGCCCAGCGCGCGACGAAATCCCCCGACAGGATGCGCATATAGCCCGCAAGTGCCACAAATTCGGCGCCCGCGGCCTGCAAAGCGGTGTCGATTGCCGCTTCATGCTCGGCCTTGGCCGTGGTGGCCCCGGCATGGGTGAAGGTGGGCAGGCCTTGCTCTGTGGCCCAGCCAATGCCGGGCGCGTCGGGCTTGTCGCTCGCGATCAGGGCGATTTCGAACGCGGCGGAGGGCGCTTGTGCCGCAGCCACCAGCGCCTGCATATTCGATCCGCGCCCCGACAATAAAATGGCGAGGCGGCGCTTAGCCATGGTGAGTGGCACTCCACGGCTCCCGCGCGGACCAGCTTTCGGCGTCGCCCGACACGGTGCAGCCGCGCCCGCCCGCCGCGATATGGCCGATGGCGAACACCTGCTCGCCTGCGTCGATCAGCGTCTTGGTTGCGAGCTCGACATCGTCCGCTGCCACGATCACCGCCATGCCGATACCGGAATTGAAGGT
>PNLG01000287.1 GCA_013822915.1 Sphingomonas sp.
GAATTTTACGGCTTTGACGATGCGCAATATGCCGCCGTCCGCCTGATCCGCGCTGTGCATGCGATCGGCAAGTCGATGACCGAGCTGCGCGGGGCGATGCCTGCGCTGATCAACACCCCCGAAATGCGGTTTCAGGTCGATGAAGCGCGCAAATTCGCGGTTGTCGGCGAAGTGCTCGACCGGCTGGAAGCCGATGGCGCGACGGTTGACCGCACCGATGGCGCGCGGGTGACGACGCCCGATGGCTGGTGGTTGCTGCGCGCGTCAAACACGCAGGACGTGCTGGTCGCCCGCGCGGAGGCGCGGTCGCAGGAGAGCCTGGACCGGTTGCTCGCGATGATCGACGCGCAATTGGCGGCAAGCGGGCTGGTGCGCGGGCCGCAGGCGGGGCATTGACCGCGAGCGACCCGCTCAGCCTCGACCCATTGCCCTATTCCAGATTGCGGTATTTGCTGTCGATCACCGCGCGCGTTGGTGCCCCGCGCACGATGTTTGCCGGAAAGGCGCGCATCGTGCCTGCGGGGGCGCTGTAATAGCTCTGCGTGAACCTGAGGATCACGAAATAGCTGTCACGCTCGGCCGTGCCGACTTTGGTCACGGTGCCCTTTTGGTCGGCGACGATGAACCATTCGATCGGCGCCGCCGGTTCGACCCGACCGGGGCCGCGATCATTCTCCCACGTTCCCGTCCCATCACGATTGAGCTGGATGCAGCTCGATCGCGCATCCGACATGGCCTGTCCGTTTTCGCACAGCGGCGCGCCGACAAAGGCGGCTGGAAAATCGGGATGGTAACCGCGATAGGCGTTCACCGGCTTTCCCTTATAATCGAGCGTCACTGTGCTGGGCGCGGCGGGGCTTGGCGCAGCGGGGCTTTGGGAGGCGGGGCTCGCGGCGGCCGGTGCGATCGCGACGGCGAGTGCGATGGCGGCGGTCGGGATGGTCTGCATCATCATTCCCCATAGTCGGACAGGATGAAATGGGCACGATGATCGACATCGAGGGTGCCCGGGCACTATTCCGGCAACGTATCAACAACGCTCGCCAGCGTCGAGACCGCGCGTCGCATCCAGCGTGGCACGGGCGGTGCCGCCGCACGCTTTACTGGTCCCGGCGCCAATGGCGAACCCACCCGATCGTGCCCAGCGCCACAAGGAGGGACTGGCAATTCGGCGGCCAAGGCGTCACCTAGGGCCCATGGCCATTGCCCCGCCCATCATCCGCGTGATCGACCTGGAAACCACCGGGCAAGCGCCGCCCGCGCACGGCGTATGCGAAATCGGCTGGCAGGATGTCGCGCAGGGAGCGGACGGCGCGTGGGCGCTGCACGGTGAGGGGGGCGCGCATTTCGTCAACCCCGGCCGCGCGATTCCGCCGATTACCCAGGCGATCCACCATATCCTTGACGAACAAGTGGCGACAGCGCCGCTCTGGCACGATATCGCGCGGCCGGTGCTTGACCCCTGGCCACGACGGGTGGCGCTGGCCGCGCATCGGGCTGATTTTGAGCAGCAATTCTGCACCGCGTCGCTAACGCGTGAGGCGGACTGGATCTGCACCTGGAAATGCGCATTGCGGCTCTGGCCCGAATCGCCCTCTTTCTCCAATCAGGTGCTGCGCTATTGGCGGCGGCCCGATGGGCTGGAGCATGAGCGTGGGTTGCCGATCCACCGCGCCTTTCCCGATGCCTATGTGACGGCGCATCACCTGCGCGATATGCTGAACGCCGTCGGTATTGCGCAGCTGGTCGCGTGGTCGCGGCTGCCCGGCCTGCTCCCGCGCGTGCGCAACGGGCCGGACCGGGGCAAGGAATGGCACGAGCTTGACGGCGAAACGCTGGCGGTGTTCGCCGCCGACCGCGACCCCGATGTCCGCTACACCGCCGAGTGCGAGCAAGCCCGGCGGGCGGGCGACGGCGCGGGTTAAGCGGCGGCGGCGCTACACATCCAGATTGGCGACACTGAGCGCATTGTCCTGAATAAACTCGCGGCGCGGCTCCACCACATCGCCCATCAGCCGTGTGAATACTTCGTCGGCGACATCGGCCTGGTCGATTTCGACGCGCAACATCGACCGGTTCTGAGGATCGAGCGTCGTTTCCCATAATTGCTCGGCGTTCATTTCGCCGAGCCCCTTATAGCGTTGAATGGCGATCCCCTTGCGCCCGGCGGCGAGCACTGCATCGAGCAGCTGGCTCGGTCGCGCGATCAGCGTTTCGCCCTTGGCCGGCGTGGCGGGTGCGTCATCGTCATCCCGGTCGGCGTCGCTTTCGGCAAGCGCGGCCGCTGCCCGCGCCGACACCAGCCGCGCGACCGTGGCAAAGGCGCCCGCCTGTTCGGTGGCAAGCGCATGGAGCTTGCGCGCTTCGGCGGCGCCAAAAAATGCGCCCTCGATAATGTGATGGTCGGTCACCCCGCGCCACCGCCGCTTGAAATGGACATTGCCCTTGCCCGTTTGCTCAGCGGACCAGCGTGCCTCCGGATCAGCCGCGTCAAGCCCGGCGACCACCGCCCGGAGCAGTGCTGCGCGCGCATCCCCGCCGAGCGACGGGTCAAACGCCCCGCCGAGCGCCAGCGCCTCGACAATCGCCGGATCATAGCGGCGCGGGACATAGCGCATCAGCGTGCGCATCCGCCGCGCATGATCGACCAGCGCGCGCAAATCCGCGCCCGACCGCGCGCCGCCCGTGCTTTCGAGCACCGACAGCGCCACGCCATTATCGACCAGATAATCGTCGAGCGCGGCGTCATCCTTCAAATAAACTTCCGACCGCGCCTTGGTCGCTTTGTAGAGCGGCGGTTGTGCGATGTAGAGATGGCCGTTAGTGATGATTTCGGGCATCTGCCGATAGAAAAAGGTCAAGAGCAGCGTGCGGATATGCGCGCCATCGACATCGGCGTCGGTCATGATGACGATCTTGTGATAGCGCAGCCTTGCGACGTTAAAGTCATCGCGGCCAATGCCGGTGCCCATTGCCTGAATTAGCGTGCCGATTTCGCGGCTCGACAACATCCGGTCAAAGCGCGCGCGCTCGACGTTCAAAATCTTGCCGCGCAGGGGCAGAATCGCCTGAAAATGCCGGTCGCGCCCTTGCTTGGCGGAACCGCCCGCCGAATCGCCTTCGACCAGGAACAGTTCGGATTTGGCGGGGTCACGCTCCTGACAATCGGCGAGCTTGCCGGGGAGCGAGGCAATGTCCATCGCCCCCTTGCGCCGGGTCAGCTCGCGCGCCTTTTTGGCGGCTTCGCGCGCGGCGGCGGCGTCGATCACCTTGCCGATGATCGCGCGGCCATAAGCGGGATTTTCCTCCAGCCATTCGGCGAGCTTGTCGGCCATCAGGCTTTCGAGCGGCTGGCGCACTTCGGACGACACCAGCTTGTCCTTGGTCTGGCTGCTGAATTTGGGGTCGGGGAGTTTGACGGAGACAATCGCGGTCAACCCCTCGCGCATGTCATCGCCGGTCAGCGTCACCTTTTCCTTCTTCAGCAGCCCGGTCTTGTCGGCATAATTGTTGAGCGTGCGGGTGAGTGCTGCGCGAAACGCCGCCAGATGCGTGCCGCCGTCGCGCTGGGGGATGTTGTTGGTGAAGCACAGAACATTTTCGTAATAGCTGTCATTCCATTCGAGCGCGACGTCGATCGTCACATCGTCGCGCGTGCCCGCAATCGCGACGGGCTCGGGCATCAGCGCCACCTTGTTGCGGTCGAGATATTTGACGAACGCGGCGATCCCGCCCTCATAAAACAGTTCGACGGTCTTCACCTCCGCATGCCGGGCATCCGACAGGAACAGCCGGACCCCGGAATTGAGGAACGCCAGCTCGCGATACCGATGTTCGAGCTTGTCAAAATCGAATTCGGTGATCTTGAACGTCGCGGGCGAGGGGAAGAAGGTTACTTTTGTGCCCTTTTTGGTCGACGGGCCGACCATTTTGAGCGGGGCGACCGCATCGCCAAAGGCAAAGCGCATATAATGCTCGTGCCCGTCGCGCCAAATGGTGAGGTCAAGCCATTCGGACAGCGCATTGACGACCGACACGCCGACCCCGTGCAGGCCCCCCGACACTTTATAGGCATTGTCGTCCGACGTGTTTTCAAACTTTCCGCCCGCATGAAGCTGAGTCATGATGACTTCGGCGGCGGATACGCCTTCTTCGGCGTGGATGCCGGTCGGGATGCCGCGGCCATTATCTTCAACCGACACCGAGCCATCGGGGTTCAGCGTGATGTCGATCCGGTCGCAATGCCCGGCCAGCGCCTCGTCAATCGCATTGTCCGAC